>JBBKVN010000311.1:0-2704 GCA_037968455.1 Rhodoferax sp. | reverse complement strand
GACCTGCAGGCCACCCTGACGGACGCCAATGGCACGCGGGTTCACCGCTATTTGCCGCTGGCCATTCATGCGTCGGTGCGTGACTATGTTCGGGATGCGATCACGGCCGGGACGGCGCGTCAGGTGAAGTTCCAGGTCAAAGGCGATTTGCACGACATTCCCTCGGCTGACCCCAAGCTGGGGGAGTTCAAAATCACGGCCGACGTGCAAAACGCGACGCTGGTCTACGTGCCGCCGGCGCTTCAGAGCGCGGGCGACTTGCCGTGGCCAACCCTGAAGCAGCTCAGCGGTGAACTGGTGATTGATGGCTTGAAGTTGCAGGTAAATCGCGGGCAGGCCCGAACCGGGGCTCTGGACGGGGTCAAGCTCAGTGACATCAACGCTGAAATCAATGATTTGAACCATGCCACCGTGAATGTCAGCGCCAAAGCGCGGGGGCCTTTGTCGGACGTCCTGGGCATCGTGAATGGTTCTCCCCTGAACGGCATGATTGGCCATGCCTTGGGTAGCGCCGTGGCCAGCGGCGTGGCGGATTACACCCTCAAACTGGGCTTGCCTATTGCTGACCTGAACCATTCGACCGTGCAGGGCAGCGTCACCCTGGGTGGCAATGACCTGCAGGTCACGCCTGATACGCCCAAGCTGAGTCGGGCGCGCGGTGTGGTCGCCTTTTCTGAGAAAGGGTTTTCAGTCACCGGCGGCCAGGCGCGCATGCTGGGCGG
This sequence comes from Rhodoferax sp., assembly GCA_037968455.1. Lineage (GTDB taxonomy): Bacteria > Pseudomonadota > Gammaproteobacteria > Burkholderiales > Burkholderiaceae_C > Rhodoferax. Next base: position 1,982 of record JBBKVN010000311.1, on the reverse strand, counting down.
GGATATGCGGCTCGAAGGCGGCTCCGTCGCAGCCAGCGGCGCCATCGTGCCGGCCCAGATGGTCGGGCCGTCGGTGGTTTTGCGCGCCAGTGGCACGGCGTCGGCCGAGGGGCTGAGGCAGGCCAAAGAGTTGGGCGTTGTGGCCAATCTGGCGCAGCGCGCCAGCGGCAGTGCCGCGTACACCGCAGTGCTTGGGTTCAGGGCGGGCCATCCCGAGGTAGCGGTGAGCAGTAATTTGCAGGGCTTGGTTTTGAGCTTGCCTGCGCCCCTCAGCAAAGGGGCGGATGCCATGCTGCCTCTGCGGCTGGACACGACGCTGATTCGAGAGTCCTTGTTGCCAGGCGCCGACGGACAGGTGCGGCTGCGGGATCAGTTGGCGCTGGATCTGGGCCGGCTGGTGTCGGTGGTTTACCAGCGCGATCTCAGCCTCGCTGTCCCGAAAGTGCTGCGCGGCAGCATTGGCGTGGGCCTGGCCTCTGATGAGTCCGTGGTGATGCCCTTGAGTGGGGTCAGTGCCAATGTGAACCTGGCAACCCTGGATGTGGACGCCTGGCGCACGGTGCTGACCCAAGCATCTGGCGTCACAGAAGGTGCGTCGCCAGACGCTCATGCGCAGTCGGATGCCGCCCGTTCTTACTTGCCCAGCAGCATCGCTGTGCGAGCCCAGGAATTGACCGTGGGCGGGCGCAAGTTGAGTCATCTGGTCGTTGGCGGCTCTCGAGACGGGGCGGTGTGGCGCGCCAACCTCGATGCCCGCCAGTTGAACGGGTATCTGGAATACCGCCCGCCGTCTGAGGTGGAGGCCGGTCGTGTGTTTGCCCGTTTGTCCAAGCTCGTGATTGAACCCAGTGCCGTGAGTGAGGTGGAGACCCTGTTGGGCGAGCAACCCGCCAGCATTCCGGCGCTGGACATTGTGGTGGACGACTTTGAGTTGCGCGGCAAGTCATTGGGGCGGGTGGAGGTCGAGGCGCTCAATCGCGGCAGCGACCCAGCCTCTCGTGAGAGCGGTGTGCGCGAATGGCGCCTGAACAAATTCAATGTCATCACGCCGGAGGCGCGTCTCACGGCCAATGGCATATGGGCCAGCACCAATGCCCCGTCGGCCGCGCCCGGGCGACGGCGCACGGTGATGAATTTCAAGCTGGACATCACCGATGCCGGCGAGTTGTTGAAGCGCTTTGGCATGAAGGATGTGGTTCGCAAGGGCAATGGCAAGATGGATGGGCATGTGGCGTGGCTGGGCTCGCCCCTCACGCTGGACTATCCGTCCATGAGTGGCGCGTTTGCTGTCAATGTGGAGAATGGACAGTTTTTGAAGGCGGACCCGGGCATTGCCAAATTGCTGGGAGTGCTCAGCCTGCAGTCGCTCCCGCGTCGTTTGACACTGGATTTTCGGGATGTGTTCACCGAGGGTTTCGCCTTCGATTTTTTGAGGGGTGACGTGAAAATTGCCAAAGGTATTGCGACCACCAACAACCTGCAGATGAAGGGCGTCAACGCTGCGGTTTTGATGGACGGGCAAGCCAATATTGCCCGCGAAACCCAGGACCTTAAAGTGATCGTGGTGCCTGAAATCAATGCCGGTACCGCGTCCTTGATTGCCGGCGTGATCAATCCGGCCGTCGGACTGGGTACCTTTTTGGCCCAGATGTTTTTACGCCGACCACTGATTGAAGCAGCAACCCAGGAGTTGCATGTGGATGGCAGCTGGACCGATCCTCGCGTCACCAAGGTCGAGCGCGGCGCCAACGCCAAGAAAGAGGAAACCCCGTGAAAGTTGCAACCATTCAAATGGTGTCTGGCTCAAATGTGAAGGCCAATCTGGCGCAAGCACACGCCTTGCTGAGTGAAGCGGCCCAGGAGGGCGTCGAGTTAGCCGTTCTGCCTGAGTATTTTTGTTTGCTGGGGCACCGCGACGCAGACAAGCTCGCGATTCAAGAGGCCTATGGGTCGGGGCCGCTCCAGCAATTTCTGGCCGACAC
>JBBKVN010000310.1:0-4568 GCA_037968455.1 Rhodoferax sp. | reverse complement strand
GCCTGATCCAAAGCGCCAAGCTCAATGGGCATGACCCGTATGAATATCTGAAGGATGTGCTGGCACGCTTGCCGACTCAGAAGAACAGCTGCATTGATGAACTGCTGCCGCACCGCTGGCAACCATTACTCGCATAGCGCCAACACCGTCAAGGTGTATTGGCCGCGCGCTTACGACGCTTATAGGGGTTTTCCCAGTAGTCGGGAGATTTCAGTCTCGCACAAGACAGTTTGGGCCTCGAACAATTGTGTCATCAAGGCCGATTCGCGCGCGTCCACCACGCCTAGAAAATATGAAACGGAATCCGCTTGTTTTCCCATCGCGGCAAAGGTGTCAAATCCTGCTTCCAGGAACTGCTGCAGCGATCCCAGTCCAGCCATTTGGGCAGGGCGTCGCATCATGCGCAGCATCGTCCGCAGGCCGTGCTTGCGGGTCAGCCGGTCCAGCTCTGCGCCGACCTCCAGCGTGGTTGACAACTGTTTGCTGCGGTCCGAGCGCCGGTCCACGGCTCGCCAGGCTGCGATGTAGCGAGCGCCCTCCGCGCCATCGGGGTGCGTCATCCAGTGCTCGGCCATGCTGAAGTCCAGCTCTTCAGTCAACCCGTGAAGCTGAGCAAGGGAGACGGCCGTGTGAACCACTTGTTCGGGGAATATTCGCTCCAGTGCGCCCGCAATACGGGAGAACTGAGCGTCGCGCTCGGTGTAGTCCTTGTCGCTGTACAACTCGTTCAGAAAGAATAGAGCGGCAGGACGATAGAGCGTGGTGTCCAGCAAGTCCGCATAAGTACCCTGGAACCGACGAGCCTGTAGGTGCTTGATCTCGGACACCGCTTCGGCCAGCCCGGGGCGCTCGGTTGCACGCTGGCGCAACTCGCCGACGCGGTCCACCGCATTCCGAATAATTGATTTCGCATCCATATAGGCGCTGAGTCTATCGGCGCGGGGCCCCTTGCTACCTTGCCTTAGTCAAGGAACACGCTGTCAGTAGGCAATGTGGCGTTGGCGGCGAAATCGGGTTGGCCTTTGATGGCGTCGTACAGCGGCGTGAAGTCAGCCGCAGTTTGCTTTAACAAGTCGTCGATGCTGTCAATGACGAAATAGGTTTGCTGGTAGGTGTCAATCTTGTAGCGCGTGCGCATCACGCGCTGCAGGTCCAGCCGGATGCGCTGAGGCTCTGGACTGCTTACCGCGTAGTTCAACTCGCCACTTGAGCTCAAAATACCGGCACCGTAGGCGCGCAGGCCATCAGATTGGGCGATCAAGCCAAATTCGATGGTGTACCAGTAGAGCCTGGACAGTTGCTCGCAGACACCCTGTTCATGGGCTTTGAGTCCTCCTTGGCCATAGCGCTGCACAAAATCCGCGAATACCGGGTTAAACAGCAGCGGAACATGACCAAACAGGTCATGAAACACGTCAGGTTCAACAATGTAGTCAAACTCCTCGGGCGTGCGAATCCAGTCCGTGACTGGAAACTTGCGGTTCGCCAACAGCGTGAAAAATGGCACTTCCGGAATCAAGCCGGGCACGGTGACGATCTCCCAGCCGGTTGCCTTGCGCAGGCGCTCGTTGATGTCCTCAAAGTGGGGAATGCGGTCCTTGACCCCCAGTGAGGGCAGGGAGGCGATGAACTCGTCACAGGCCAAGCCAGGAAGCAGCGCCTCCTGGCGTTCGTACAACCGACGATAGGTGTCATGGTCCGTGTCGGTGTACTGAGCGTAGTCTTGCTCGCAGGTGTAGTCTGCGCCAGCTCGGGTGTAGTCCCCGCGGGGCGGGCGATCGCTGGCGCCGTAAACAACAGGTTCTGTGGCCATGGTGCAGCGCTCCTTCTGTAATGGGTGTCGCCACGCCTGCCGATGGAGGCCGACTTGACTGGGTTTGATGTAGCAGGGCTGCATCTTGCAGCACCTACCGCAGTCTAGGGGCTATGTCTTGAAGAATACCTGCAAGATTCACCACCGGTTTTGCTCTAAAAGCAATAATCCTGCAAAATATGAAGCATGGAAACACTCGATAAGCTTGATCGCCACATATTAAACAGTTTGCAGGCGAATGGTCGCGCCACCTACGACCAAATCGCCGAGGTGGTGAGCCTGTCGCCCAGCGCCGTTCTGAGGCGTGTGAAGCGCCTGGAAGAGTGTGGCGTGATCGACCGCTACGTGGCGTTGGTGACCCCTGAAAAGGTGGGGCTTGGCTTGATGGCACATATCAATGTCCGTCTGGAAAAGAACACCGAGAGCCACAAGCGCAATCCACGCGACCTGTTTCGAGCCAGCGTTCAGACCTGGCCCGAGGTGGTGGAATGTGATGCGTTGAGTGGCGAGATGGACTATTTCCTGAAAGTTCTCGTGCGCGATATGAGTGCGTACTCACATTTTGTGATGAACACACTGCTCAACCATCCCAGCGTGCAAGACTGTAAAACGAGCTTTGTGCTGGACCGGGTCAAGTCGACGACGGCAGTCCCCTTGTAGGTCTATATGTAACTGGGCTGACAACCCTAGGGAAAACCCCTATATTGTCATCATGATCGATATAAAACTAGAACTTGCCAAGTCGTTGGACGCGCCTGGCAGCACCTCGGCGAAATCGAGCTTGGAAGCCGAGCCCCTGCCGGCCACAACCAAGTCCACCGTGCGAGTGCCTATTCGAACGCTCGGGCCTGGCCACCGTGAGCGCATCGCGAATCACTTGTTGGCGCTGAACAAGCATGACCGGTATCTGCGCTTTGGCTTTGCCGCCAATGACGAGCAAATTCGCCTCTATGCCGACAAGCTGAATTTTGAACGGGATGAAATCTTTGGCATCTACAACCGGCGCCTGGAGCTGATTGCCATGGCGCACTTGGCTTTTTCCACGGACAGTCAACTCAAGCCATGTGCGGAGTTTGGCGTCTCAGTGTCTGGCGCTGCGCGTGGGCGAGGCTATGGAGCCCGCCTGTTTGACCGGGCAGCCATGCATGCGCGCAACGAAGGCGTTAGCCTCATGTTTATTCATGCACTCAGCGAAAACGCCGTCATGCTCAAAATCGCCCGTCAAGCCGGTGCGGTGGTCGAGCGCGATGGCTCGGAGTCTGAAGCCCATTTGAGGCTGCTGCCCGCCACGCTGGACACACGGTTGACCGAGTTGCTGGAAGAGCAGGTGGCGCGCGCCGACTACCGATTGAAGTGGCAATTCAAGACCTTGGGTGACTTGTTTACGCTGTGCCCAACGGCTACAGCAGCCAATGACCGCGACTCGTCGCACCCCAAAACCCATTAGATCGGATGCCCGTTGGGGCAGGGCCTGCGCAATCCGCTATCCTTGCAGTTCTTTAACAACGGCATTTCCTGCCCCCTGTCTGTGTCAGACCCCCATCCTTCGCGTCCCGATCGGGAAGATAAACGTACTTTTCTTCAAAAGCTGGCTGAGTTCATTCACCCAGGGCCAGACTCGACCGACGAGCTGATCGAAACACTGGTTGATGCCGAGCAAAACAACATCATTGGCGCCGAGTCGCGCCAGATGCTGGAAGGCGTGCTGCGCATGGCGGACATGACAGCAGGCGACGTGATGGTGCCAACCACCCGCATGGATCTGGTGGATATTGGTGAGCCCATGGACTCCTTGTTGCGCGGCGTGATTGACGCCGGCCACTCGCGCTTTCCCGTGTTTGAAGGGGACCGCGAGAACATCATTGGCATCTTGCTGGCCAAAGACCTGCTCAAGTTATACCGCGCCCCCGAGCACAACATCCGCGCCATGCTGCGCCCCGCCGTATTTGTGCCCGAGAGCAAGTGGCTCAATGACTTGCTGACCGACTTCCGTGGCAACCGCAATCACCTGGCCGTGGTGATTGACGAGTTTGGCCGCGTGGCAGGCCTGGTCACCATTGAAGACGTGCTGGAAGAAATTGTGGGCGAGATCGAAGATGAGTTCGACATCGCCGACGACGAGGGCGACATCTTCAGCTTAGCGGACCGCACTTACCGGGTCAGCGGCGACACCACGATTGAGCGGGTTGACGAAGCCTTCAAAGTGAAGCTTATCGGGTCCGACCCGGAAGACGAATTCGACACCATTGGCGGCTTGATTGCCCATGAAATGGGCCATGTGCCCAAGCGCGGCGAGCGCTTCACCCTGGCCGGCCTGAACTTTGTGGTCATGCACACCAACGGCGGCGCCGTCAAGTGGTTCAAAGTCTCACCTGTGGTTGATGAAACCCCTTAAAGGGGCTTTGGGCGACCAACAACGGTTCGTCCCTCTCTGGCAGGCTATTTTGGCGCTGTTGGCCGGCGCGGGGCAGGCGGTCAGCCTCGCTTGGCCGCTGGCAAGCGCTCCGTTCTCTGAACTCCTTGGTCTGCATTACGGGCAACCCGTGTGGCTGCTGCCGTTGCTGTCGCTGGGCTTGCTGGCGTGGTTGCTCGATGGCTGGCGACAGATTGCGCTGACACATGGCGCGCGCCATGCTTGGCGACCTGCGGCTTGGTTGGGCGGGCTGTTTGCTACCGCTTGGCTGGCGGGCACCTTCTGGTGGATCTTTATTGCGTTGCACACCTACGGCGGTTTGCCCGCCGTGCTGTCGGTCGT
>JBBKVN010000309.1:0-11543 GCA_037968455.1 Rhodoferax sp. | reverse complement strand
CATCTGGCTGGTCGACGTGAAGCTCGGCAAAGGCGTGCACCAAAGTGGCCAACCCTTTCTCTGGGCTGAGTCGACCGACGCTGAGCACAACCTTGATCGCGGGGTCTAACAGCCAGTCGTGGTTAGGTTGACGCTCCATTTCGATCTCGTAGTCTGGTACCAGCACCGGGTTGTGAATGACGAACGGACTCACACCAGAGCCAAGAAGGCCAATGAGATCTCGACGCACACCCTCTGAGACGGCAACTACAGCATTGGCACGGCGGTAGGCCCAGCGCACCAGCGGAGGCAACAGTCGATAGCGCCAGTTCGCTTGCTTGACGATCTGTAGTGCCAGTGGAGCGTGCTCCGACACAACGCAGCGGCTAGGGTTACCCGCCAGTGCCAGGGCCAACACCGTTGCAATATTGGTATGCGGAAATGCGCTGAGCACCCACTGCGGGCGACGCTGTCGCAGCAAGCTGGACAGGCGCCACACCGCTGAGGCGGTGCTACCGCACTGCAGATTGATGAGTTTGACGTTGGGCGGCAAAGTCAGCTCTTGTGTTTGGATGCTGTGCACCACCAGTTCCACCTGACAACCGGCCTCAGCCAAGCCGGCCGCAAGGCTCAGCATCGAGATTTCGCCCCCGCCGGTGCGCAGATGAGGGATGTAAACCAACACGGTGAGAGGCCCGCCTTGCTTCGCCGAGTTGGCATTAACATGCTGACGCGATACCCCAGATGCGCCAGAGATCCATGGCAGGCGACGCCGCAGATTGCGCCAGGTGGCCACCAAATTAATACCATGCCACTTGCCGTCAACCAGGGTTCGATCACCCCATGCGTTGAGGGTATGCATGCCGTCCGGGCACGAGCCAAGCAGATCAGGGCTGACTCGGCGCACCAGAGATTCGGAAAAAGCGGTCGGCGTCAGGGTGTCAATGCGGTGCAGCACCACCGCGCCGCCATAGGTCCGCAGGCAATCTTGCGCTGGCCGAAATAATTGGCCCTGGTAGCGGAATGTTTTACCGGCCATGCGGGCGCTACTTACGTCCACCTTGACCGGGTTGTTGGCATGCGGGAGCCAGGGGCCCTCAAGTGAGTCGGCATAGTGCAAGCACAAGTTGTCAAGTTGACCACGATCAGTGTCGGTGTAGGCCAGCCAGTAGCGGCCTTCCCAGGCGAACAGTGCGGGGTCAGCAGCAGCCACGTCACGGAGCAGCACATGCAGCCGATGCCATTGGCCACTCGCATCCACCTCGTGCAGGACACATTCACGTGAGGCAATGGTTTCGGCAATGCCAAAATTACGCCCTTCCAGCTCAAACACATTGGGAAAAGAGGCGTGCTGGCCGTCGCCAACCCGCAGGCGGTGGCGCTCGATCGGGTTGATCTGGTCGCCTAGGTGAATCACTTCCAGATGGCCTACGCCAGATTGCTCGTCAAAATACTCACAGGCCAGGCGAGAGGTGTCGCCTGGCTGGCCAAACGGATCAGCCCAATACCCCGCCGAACTGGGACGGGTGAGCCAGCGAATGTCGGGTTGATTGGCGGGATCTAACAGGGTGTGAATTGGTGCGTCGATGACGCCAATGCGCCAGTACTCGTTGAACACACGGCGGTTGAGACGCGCCAAGTGCGAGCGCCACCTGCCTTGCTGTACGCACCACCAGGGAGAAGCTACAGCCACAGGGGGGTAAACCACCAGCGAGTCGTCCTGAGGGTGCGTTGGATTTTGGCGGTTTGAGGACCAGTCCACCAAGGACTGTTTCACCAAACGTGCGGCGGTACCGGCAAGCAGCGTGACGGCAGCTCCGTAGTCTTGATCGGCGCCGACGTGAATCTGGCGTTGCGGGTGCCAGGGGGAGCCCTGGCCCCGACCCGCGCGGTACCGCAGCGCCAAATGCAAGCCCTGCCCATTGGTCATAGCCTGCAGCAAAGGAAAATGGGGACACAGCGCGTGACCGTCGCCCCCCAGCAGCAGCCAATGAGTGGCCGCGTCTCCCCACTCCGAACTGTCATGCGGTAGCGGAACACCCAGGCTGAGGGCAATGTCGCATACAGGGTGAATTCGGTTTTGCCAATATTCCAAACGTTGGCGACGGGCCAAATCCGGCACCGAGGGCGCCAACGCAGGCAAACTGCGCTGCATGCGTTTAGCCATGAACGACAAATGGGAGGACCCAGTTGGCGACATGACCAACCGATGCAAGTGCAGGTCAACTTCGGCGTTTTGGTCCAGTTCCCACAAGAGCTCCCCCACCCAGTTTGGCAAGTCCCCTTGAGGCATCAAGACGCGAAGACGAACAGGTCGACGCGACTGACCCTGCGCTGCTACAACCATTGGTAGACGCGTTTGGGCAGATGAAACCGCCGTCGATTCATGACCGTTCCCAAAATCGGGGCCCGCACAGCCCGCAGGCTGGCAATAAGATTCTCGACCACCGGTGCACGGGTTTTCTCTGCCTCCAGCACCACAACCACGCCGTCGCAGAGCGCCGCAGTCATGAGCCCCAGACGGGAGTTGGACGCGGCGGGCAAATCAAGAACAACTTCGTCGTAGTCACTGCGCAGCTCTTGCCACAACTCAGGCACGGCCAAAAATTTCCAAAGGGCGTCACCGGTGCTAGCTCCGCCTAGCGATCCGGCCACCACGTTGTCTGATTGGGCGTGAAGACAAGGCCCCAGCGGCAAACCGGCCACCAAGGTCGGCAACACGCCGGGGATTTGTGGGTTTTCAGATATGGCATTGAGCATCAACACGCGACGACGCAAATGCGAGCCAACAGTTTTGGCGTAGGCGTGGGCCAGCGTGGTCGTGCCCTCGCCGCTACTGCTGGCGATGAAACCGATCATTCTCCCGCTGCGTTGTGGAAGCTGAGCGTCAATGCGGGTGACCAAGTCTTCAATGGCACGAAGGTCTAGGGTAAGAGTCATGGCTTGGGATCCGTGGGGTGAGACCGAGCAGAGCGCTCAACGAGGTTGGACCGGCGGCCTAAAAGGCCGTGAATGACGTATCTCAAAGCATCTCTGGCGGACATCATCAGGAACACTGTGTTGGAAACCAAGTAGCGGCGCCACAGGCGGCGGGGGTTGGTGAGCAGACGATGCACCCACTCCAACCCCAGGTTGCCCATCCACTTGGGCGCCCGGGAAGCGGTGCCAGCAAGGAAATCAAACGCCGCGCCGACGCCGAGCAAAACCGCGGGAATGCGCCCGCGATGCTGCGCCAGCCAGTACTCCTGTTTCGGACAGCCCAGACCCACAAACAGCAGCCCGACGCCCGCTTGGGCAATGGACTGGCACACGGCGTCATCTTCGTCTTCTGTGAGGTCTCGAAAAGGTGGGGAATGTTGGTAGGCGATGTCGAGCTGGGGAAATGCTTCCTGCAAGTGGTCAACCAGCGCTTGGAGCGTGGCCGGGCTGGCGCCGTACAGGCCTACCTTGATACCCTGGGCTTGCGCATCTGCGCACAAGAGCCACATGGTGCCCGGGCCATCTACCCGCTCCTGACGTGCCCGGCCTTGGAGTCGCAGAGTCCATGCAATGGGGGCGCCGTCGGGGGCGACATGGTCGGCCTGGAGCAAGGACAGCCGATGCCGCTCATCAAACGAAGCCAGCACGGCCGAGTGGACGTTGCAAAAACACACGATGCGTGACTGGCGTGCTCCCGCCCACGCCAACAGTCGACTTCGCACGAGGTCGCGGGAGGCGAGGTCGATAAGAACTCGCACCACAGGAGCACGTTCACGCTCAGAGGCGTCAGCACTCAGCGCTTCGACAGACTCGCGAAGCTGGACAACACCTTGCCCAAGCTTTCGGTAGTTGGCATAAGCAACGGTCAGAACCTTCGCGGGTTGGTAGTCCTGGACGGCTGCTTGCGTCGCGGCGCCGCGCCAAGTGGCAGCGTTGTCCAGCACCTTTTCTAGAGCCTCAGTGAACGCCGGCGCACCTCGATCGATGGCAATGGCTCCATTCACGCCGGGCAAGACCACGCGACGGACCTCACCAACATCAGTGACGGCTGCGGGCAAGCCACAACCCAGGGCTTCCAGCAAGGCCATGGGCATGCCCTCATAGGCGGAAGAAAGCGCGTAGACATCTGAGGCTCGAAACAAATCGGCAATCGCGGACGGCGGTTGCAGTCCCAAAAAGTGCACATAGGGGCGGAGGTGAGCCAGGGCGACTGCGCTAGTGAGTTCCGGGCGCAATACGCCATCGCCAACAATCAACCAAATAACATCCCGGCATTTCGCACGCAGGGCAGCAAAGGCAGACAACATCAAAAGAGGGTCTTTCTGGGTGTCCAGGCGCCCGACGGTGATCAACCAATGAGCTCCAACATCAAGGCCATGCGTGCGAGCCAGGGCATGCCGCAGGTCAAGCCGAGTCTGCTGATTGACACAAGTAAATACCTCCGCGTCAACCCAAGTTGGAATGAATTGGATCACGCTGGCCAAGGCAGGGTAGCGTTGTTGAAGGGTTTCCACGCCGGTTTCCCGCACACACCAGATGCTGGAAAAGGAGGTGACAGCGCCGTTTTCCAGTGCCTGATACACCGCAGGAAAACGTCGCCACAGGTTGTCTGAATGGCGGGAATCTATAGTTTGAGGGTCATTGTGGAAATAGGCGTTCTTGGATCTCTGATCAGCCAAAAACAACAGGCTGGGCTCCGGACGATGAAAGTCAAACACATCAAAGCCCGAACGCAATTTGGCACGACTCCACCAGGTGGCGAAAGTAAAACGCAACGACAGGGGCAACCGGCCACGTCCGCCAGAGTTGCGGACAGTGACCACAGGGAAAAAGTCAAACGTCCGGTCACCGAGGTGGCAAACCGTCCACTGCCCAGGCGGACGGTTTGCTGGGTCAGTCGTCATTCCCACCAAGCTGAATACCAGGTCAGGCGGCGCCCATTTGATGAGTCCGCGTAGAAAGGTATCGACACCGCCCGGCACGACGCCCAAGGGATCGGCTGGATAAAAAATCCGGATATGCGTGGGTGTCATTGGATTCTCCCGCTCATCGAGGCCGCGCGCCAATGCGCAGCCGACGTAAGGATGACCGTGGTCAACAGCATCAACGACACAGTCTTGGAAGCCAGGGTGTTGCCGGTTGAGGCCACCAAAATGTAAAGAACAATGCTCAATTTGAGAGGCGTGTTGGTGTTTTTCCAGAGCATCCGAAAAAGACAAGTCAGTCCGACCAAAAAAGGAAGGAACCCGATCAGGCCAAACTGCATGAATAGATAGATCCAGAAATTCTCAATGGCTTCATAGATCGGATCCAGACCCATGCGAAGTGAGATGAGATCAATCTCAGACGGAGGCACTCCGAACCATATATCGGTGCTTGAAAGGAAGTAGAAAGCGTCCCACACGCGCAGCCGAACGCTGGCGCTGGAGTCAATACTCAGATTATTGAAAATTCGATCTCCCAAACCGGTAGCTACAACGACTCCGACAAGTGCGGTGACGCCCAGCATGCCGGCGAGGCTGCCACCCGTCAGCTGGAGATACGTCATTCGACCACTTAAAGCGTAGCGCCCTAGGCGCACTAGCAGATAAGACCCGTACACCACCGCCACGGCAGCCACACTGGTTCGACCGCCAAACGCAAGCAGGGACAACAGGCACACGAGCACCAACAGAATGCGCCATCCACGTGCCCACGGCAACAGAGTGGCCGCAGGCAACAAACTTGCGGTGATCAGTGCATTGTGCAAAGGGTGCCCAAAAAAGGCGGACGAGCGGAAATACTCTTCCTCAACAGCGTCCGGTCGCCCGACATGCAAGGGCGTCAAACGGGCTGGGGATACCGCCTCACCAAGCGCCAGCGCGGCGTTGCAGGCCAACAACACCATGACCAGTTGAAATAGCCGGCTGCGTTGGGTGTCATCAAGCAGCTCAATGGTGAACGCAGCAATTGCAGGGGTCCACAGCGAGTCGATGATGAAGGCAGCACCTGATGTTCCATGCCTGAACACCGCCCAAACAAATACACCCACCATGCTGAAGAAATAAACGCCAATCAGGCGCTGACGGGCCATCTGTTCCACGAATGACCTCAATGGGTTGCCCCTACCGGCGAGCGCCATAAACCAGGCCAATAGAAGACAGTAGGTTCCTGGATGAATCTTGGCCACCGCGGGACCGTAGGGGGCGTCATAAGGAATGCCCAGGCGCAACAACATGGACGCCGACAACAGCATCGAGGCGAGAACAGCACCCAACATCAAATACCAACCGATGCGGGACAATAAAGGCTGGTTTTGCATCAAGAGATACTCACGGCTTCGAGCCGGAGCCTCCCAAACCCAGCGCCCGAACCGCCTCAAAATCAAGCTGACGTTGACCGACTTGGTTGGGCTGAGCCGACTGCGCCGTCAGGCCAAAAATGTCGGTGTAGTCCCACACGGTCCAACCGATGCCATTGGCTTCCAAGGCACTGCGGACATCCTGCATCCAACGGTAGCGTGAGGCCACGTCCACATGTGCTCGAATAGTGCCAAACTCATTGCACAGCAGGCGAACGCCTTGTTGACGGGCCCATTGGGCTGCTGCATCCATGTCGGCGCGAACCCGTGCCGGGCCCCAATCAACCTTGAGGTATTCGGCCATTTCGCGTGCTGCTCGGTCGTGCGGACGGGTTAGGCGTGCGGGCGCAATCACTTGATATTGAGCCGGATAAAGGACACCGCGATAGAGACCCGCTGTGGTGTAGCGGGTGTCCAACCATTCCGCGCCCTGATGAGTAAAAAGAAAAGGGTCGTAGTAGTGAAAGGTATAGGCAACGGCCGGATCCCGCACTAACGGAAGGCGACGCAGGCCTTTGAGGCTGCCGCCTTCGTTGCCACTCAGCAACACCAGATGATGCGGCATAGGTCGGCGGACCACCTCCAACAACCGCTGTTGCAGGGCTGGCCAACGTGAGGCGCTCCAACCGTAATACTGCGGTTCATTGAACAGCTCTAGCACCAAATGGGAGGCCGGAAGATCGGAAAAATGACCCGCCAGGTGGGACCACAGCGCTACGAGCGTCTTTTCTGTCTCCGGCCTGTCCTGAATCAGTTGCTTGATAGCTGGCTCCAAATGCAAATCAAGGACTACAGCCAGCCCAGCAGCTATGGCTTGTTCAATGGCTACGCGCAGTACCGGCAAGAACGCAAGTCGCGCCCCGGATTCAGGACGCCAGCCCCCCACTACCGGGTCAACCGGTATGCGGACATGATCTAGGCCCGACTGTCGAAGCATGACCATCTCAGTGGTCGAAACAACTTGCCCCTGCTCGTATTCAAACCAGTGCGTGAGGTTCACGCCGCGACTCAGCGATGGCGTCACCGCAGACCTCAGCGCCAGAACCGGCGCGGAAAACCAAGCCGCTCCAGTGCCCACCAGTTGTTTTAACGTATGTCGGCGCTGGGTGTCTAAGCGGGAGGCCAGTCCCAATTCCACCGGCAGAGTCACGTCCGGACCTCCGGGATCGCAGCCAGCATGGGCAGGCCAAGGTGGCGCTCCGCTTGAGCGGGGGTCAAGAAGGTGTCGCGCATTAAGGCACTCACAAAGGCGGCGAACAAAGCAGCACACAAACTGAGAAAACCGCCAACCAAAAGAATGACGGGTTGCAGCGACTTGCCTTGCAACGGCACAATCGGGGCCTGAACGATGCTGACATTGGAACGGCGTTGGCGATCAAGGTCCTCCAACGCTTGCTCGTCTCGCAGGCGTTTAGCGGCGGCGTCGTAGTTCACTTCGGCGAAGCGGACTTCTCGCTCCATTGACGCGAGTTCGCGCTCAGTCGCTGCAAAAGCGGTCAAACGCAGTTCAACAGCAGCCCTCTGTGCAGACAAGACCCGTTCCCCTGCCTGGGCTTGCTTTCGGTCTGCCACGGTACGGAGCAAATCAGATTCGACCAAATCGCGTGCCGGGCTGCGACCAGTTCGCACGGTACGGATCGGATTTGCCTCCAAATCGGCAATAAACTCACGAGTTCGAGCGATATCTGCCCGAACATCTTGCAAGCCCAAGTTGCCGTCGAGAAATTTCGCACCAAGGTCGCGCTCTTTCAAACTGAGGTCCAGCAAAAGCTTGCGCGCATTCTCTACGGCGTCGCTTCGCTGGGTTTCACTGGACAGTGTCACGTCCCCTCTCACCGCATCCATGCTGCTGGTCAGCGCCGAGGCCCGCCCGTTTGCCTGTGCCAGCGCAAAGACCGTGTCAGATTGCCTGATTTCCAATGCATTGCGCTGGGCAAGAAGCAAGGTTTGCTCTTCGCCGAACGCCCGGATACCCCGTTCACTCTTCAACTTGGCCAGTTTGGCCTCGGCCGAGTTCAGCTGCATGGCACGTGCCACGAAGTCGGGTTCAGCCGTGCCGAAGGTGGATGACGCAAAAATCACGCTGCGCCGTTTGAGGTAAGCGTCAACGACCTGCTCCAACACCCGTGCCGCCGTTTCGGGCTCGTTGTGGGTGAAACTGATTTGCATCAAATTGGAGCCCTTCAGAAGCTCCGCATCAAGCGATCGCTCCAGCGACAACAACGCAGCGCTTTCCCGTTCATCCGGAGCCAGAGATGCCAGTTTTGGATAAATTTCAGTAGCGCCCATGGTGTCAAGAACGGCGCTTGTAATCTCCCGACTTGTCAATATTTTGGCCTCAGCAACCAGGATCTGTTCGCGGTCGTAAGCTACCGGCGTGGCAGCGTTGGGATCGCCTACCTCAGGGGTGTAAACATATTCCCGCCCCAGCCGAAGCAGCAGGGCTGCATCCGAGGTATATTTTTTAGACGGAAGAAAAGAAACAATCACCGTAACAGCAAGACACAAAAGGAAAACGGCGCCGATGCGCCGACCATCGCGAAAAAAGACTGTCAATATTTCGAGCAAGGTCGTTTGTGACGTGGGCGTTTTCCCCGGTGCGTTTACGTGGGCCAAGGTCTTTGACGCCGTCATTGGATTGACCCGTTTTTGGTGATCGTGTAGCTGAAACCGAGGTTAAACGGGATCACTCGTTTTATGTATTGATCGACCCATAAACCCACCTCGGCGATGCCACTGCGCGGAACGATGACAACGTCATAGGCCTGAAGTCGGATATCTTGGGTGAGATCCCGGCCGCTAACAGCGGCCGCGAAATCAACCCGAATTACTTCACGAGCGTCCGAAGGGCCACGTCGCAGAACCAGGATCTCCCGGGTCTGAGCGCTGTCTTTGAGGCCTTCGGCCACCATAACGGCCTGCACCACCGTCAACGGCCCCCTTAGAGACTGCACGCCCGGTCGAGACACTTCACCGCCAACAAATATCCGCTGAGATCCGCCACCTATTACATTGATCATCACCTGTGGGCGGCGAATCTGAGTGGCCATTGACGCCTCCACACGAACAATCAACTCAGATACCGTCAATCCATCTACATCTACTTCGCCAACCAATGGCAATGACACTCGACCATCGGCCCGAACAGCCGCAACTGTATTGAGCTCTGGCATGTAGAAAAACCGGAAGTCCAGCTCATCGCCAACAGCCACTCGGTAGACTGATGAAGGAGGCGGCACCGGCGCCAACTCCGAAGCCCAAACTTGCGCCGTACAAACGCATGCCCAAATGCATGCAAACTGGAAAAAACGGAAAACTGAAAGCATCTTGATAGAGGGAGGGGTTGGGTCGCCCAACGAACGTATTGAGGTGTGCGGGATGTATCAGAATGTTAGTTCACCCAACCCGCCAATTAATAAACGACACAATTTCAATTCAAGATATAGTGAAAAAAATGACATATAGAGAAATACTTTTTCCGTGATCCTGATGTCTAGTAGGTTTTTGATCGGAGAAATTGACGAGTAGTTGTCGCAACCAAGGTGATCGCATTTGCCATCAGGGTAAAAACAATTGGTTATCCACAACGGATGACAAAGCCGTCCTTATGTCCGAAAATGCTCGGTGACTATTCGGCAACCACGCCGCTTGGGAAATATCATGAAAAGTAGTTCGAAAGAAGTTGACAGGTAGGCCGAGTGTTGATGGGGGCGACGGATCCTGTCGGTGTTGAGACCGCAAGGCTCAAGTGGAGTCTGCAAAAATTCAGATTGGGAGGAGACAGCGACATGAAAAACTCAGAAGCCAGAAAGCTGTTTCATTTAAGCCTTCGAAAGCTTTTTGCGTTTTTTCCTCGTGATGCGCGATTCGCAATTTACCGATCGTTTGTTGATTGCGACCCTAACCCTGACCCAAGGTTGGTTCTGAAAATTGCAGAGACCAAAGAAGAGCTTGAGGCTTGCTTCAGGCTATTGCACGATGCCTATGTCAGCAGTGGCTTCATGCGCCCCGACCCTTCGGAAATGCGGGTGACGATTTACCATGCCTTGCCGACGACCACCACGTTGTGCGCCAAGTTTGATGGCGAGGTCGTCGGAACACTCTCACTCATCCGGGAGAGTCTATTTGGGTTTCCGCTTCAGGCCATTTTCGATCTGACGCCATTGCGCCAGCTTCGCGGAAATTTGGCCGAGGTCTCGGCGCTGGCGGTACATCCAAAATTTAGAAAGACCGGTGGGGCCATTCTTTTTCCGTTGATGAAGTTCATGTATGACTACTGCACGACTTTTTTTGATACCCGGCATTTGTTGATTGCAGTCAACCCGAACCGAATTGAGATGTATGAGTCATTGCTTTTCTTTCAGCGTTTGACGGAAACCACTATCGACAACTACGACTTCGCAAATGGGGCACCAGCGGTCGGAGCTTCTCTGGACCTGTACAAAGCGCCAGATATTTTTGAGAAAAACTACGGTCGCAAGAAGAGGAAAAAAAATCTTCACAACTACTTTGTAAAGACTGTATTGCCAAACATCCAAATTCCCAGTCGACGCTACTTCACCACCAATGACCCGGTAATGACACCAGGCTTGTTGGACTATTTTTTTAATCAACGGACCCGTGTTTTCGACAATTTGGACACGCGGCGGAAATCTTTGTTGCAAGCCATATACGAGCTCGAACCGTACCAACATGTATTGCCAACCGTTTCCGCGGCAATGACCAATCGAGATATTCTGAGGCAACACACACGCTATTCGGTGAAATGCCCGGGAACACTAAGCGTTGAAACGTCGTCAGTTCAGGAAACATACACGGTGATGGTGACCGAGTTGTCAGAGTTTGGATTCAAGGCGGTGTCTTCCATGCCACTTCCAATAGAAACGTGGTGCGATGCCAGCATTCAACTCGGGAAGACCGAAATATCGGCGCTCAAAGTGATGGTCGTTCGCCGCAGCGACGAAGGGGCGGATGGCATTTACGGGTTCAAATTGGCCGAGCCGGACCTGCCATGGCGAAAGTTTGTCAATGCGATGAGCCATGGAACCACCTACGACGATCTCGAGTACGCCACTCGATTTCTGCCCTCATGACGCAATCGAGATCATTACCTGCAAAGCGTTTTTTGCATCAAGCGTTGCGAAAGATTTTTTCGTATTTCCCCAGACGCTTTCGCTTTGCGGTTTACCGATCTTTTGTCGATTGCGACCCCAACCCAGACAAACGGCTGGTACTCAAGATTGCA
>JBBKVN010000308.1:0-2931 GCA_037968455.1 Rhodoferax sp. | reverse complement strand
GTTGGCGACCTCAGGCTTGCAGGGTTCAACCGACTTGGCGCCAATCTGACGCGCCAAATTCTTGGTGGACACCTTGCGGTTGCCATGCATCAACACCACCAGCGGCTTGGCGTCCTGGTTTTGCATGATCAAGGTTTTGACCACGTGAAACGGATCGAACCCCAACACCTCGGCACTGTGCAAGGCACCGCCATGCTCCAGGTACTCGTACACATGCTCGGTGAAGACGACCTGGTTTGCTTTGAGATACTCGGTTGCCGCCGTGGCGCTGACGTGGTCTTTTTTAGCCATAGACGGGATTTTCCCACGGCCGACACCGCCACGGCGGCCAATTTCAGACTGTCGATGGGGGCACGCTCAAGTCACTTTCGCTGCGTCGAAATAAACGAGCAATGGCATCCTTTGCGGTGCGCAGCATGGCTTACTATGTCGCAAGAGAGCGTCATCAGGCGTACACAACGCCTACTTTTGGAGAAGACCTTGAATCAATTGAAAATATCTACCCGGCTTATCTTGTTGGTGGCCACGCTGTCTTTGATGCTGATCGCAGGCGCATCAATGGGTCTGTACGGCATTGCCAAAGGCAACCAGGGGCTCATGTCGGTGTATGAAGAGAGCACGATTCCCACTGGTCAACTGGCTGAGGTAATGAGACTGAGTCAGAACAACGCTTTGCTGGTTGCTACTTCGCTTACCAATGTGCCACCCGAAGCGATTCAGAAGTACATGGTTCAGGTCGAGGCCAACAGCGCCGAAATAAGCCGGATATGGGCCATTTATATAGGCAAGGTTCGGCAGCCTGCTGAGATGGCGCTGGCTAAAACCTTTGTTGATACTCGGACGGAGTTCGTGGAGCAGGGACTCAGACCCGCCACCAAGGCACTGCGCGACAGCAATATCAGTGAGGCGCAGACCATCTTCTCCGGAAAAATGGAGCCCCTTTTCGCAAAGGTAGAACAAAGCCTGGTTCCTCTGCTCAAACACGAACTCGACAAAGCGCAGGCGAATTACACCGCCTCAGTAGACCTGAGCAACCTGATCTTCTGGATCGCGGTGGGCTCCCTGGCACTTGGCCTGCCGGTGGCGGCGTTTGCCAGCTTTGTCCTGATCCGCAACTTGTCTCGCTCGCTGGATCGGGCGATCGAAGTGGCGAACTCGGTCGCCGCGGGCGACCTGAACCAGACCATCGAGGTCACTGGATCTGACGAATTGGCAAAACTCATGCAAGCGCTGGCCAACATGAACCAGTCCTTGATCAAGGTGGTGTCCCGGGTGCGCCAAGGCTCTGAGAGTGTGGCCACCGCCAGCGCCGAGATTGCGCAAGGCAACAACGATCTATCGGCACGCACCGAGCAGCAGGCCAGTGCACTGGAAGAAACCGCCGCCAGCATGGAGCAGTTGGGCGCCACGGTGCGCCAAAACGCCGACTCGGCGCGCCAGGCGAATCAGCTGGCACAAAGCGCCTCCAGCGTGGCGACCAAGGGGGGCGAGGTGGTTGGCGAAGTGGTGAAGACCATGAAGGGCATCAACGAGTCCAGTCAAAAAATCTCGGACATCATCAGTGTCATTGACAGTATCGCTTTTCAAACCAACTTCCTGGCGCTCAACGCGGCGGTTGAGGCCGCCCGCGCGGGGGAGCAGGGACGCGGTTTTGCGGTTGTGGCGTCTGAAGTTCGCAGCCTCGCAGGACGCTCTGCAGAGGCGGCCAAAGAGATCAAGGCCCTGATTGGCGCCAGCGTGGAGCGGGTCGAACACGGCACCGCCTTGGTAGACAAAGCAGGGGCAACCATGGGCGAGGTGGTCAGTAGCATCAAGCGCGTGACCGACCTCGTGGGTGAAATTTCAGCCGCCGGCAACGAACAGGCTTTGGGTGTTCAACAAGTGGGTGAAGCCGTGACCCAAATGGATCAAGCCACGCAGCAAAACGCAGCGTTGGTGGAGGAGATGGCGGCAGCCGCTGACAGCCTGCGCGGCCAGGCCGATGACCTGGTGCAGGTGGTGGCAGCCTTCCAACTGGAGGATCACGCTCCGGCGCCCAGAGCACGAATGACCAACGTGAGGCCGCCCATCGCTCGGTCGCAGACCACCCCCTCCTTAGGCCATCAGGCACCCAAGCCAAGATTGCCTTCGGGCGCCAAACCAGTGCCGCGCAGTGCGTCATTCACCAAACCAGCCGCATTGCCTAAGCCTGCACCCAAGGCGGCTGCCAAGGTCATGCCGAAACCTGCGGCATCAACCAGCCGCGAAGACGATTGGGAGTCGTTCTGATCATCCCGAGAATTCGCCCCAACCCGGTTACTGCGCCGGGTCGCGTATTTCCCAACGAATGGCATCAATCTGTTTGAGCAACTCGGGCGACAGCGTCGTTCCCCACGCGTCCAGACATTCGTCCAGTTGCGCGACTGACGTCACACCAATGATGGTGCTGGCCACCTGCCATTTGGTATAGCAAAAAGCCAGCGCCAGTTGCGTGGGCGTGAGACCGTGTTCACGGGCCAATGCGCTATACCGGCGCGCCGCAATCAGTGCGTCTGGGCGGCCCCAACGTTGTTTTCGGGTCGATTCATACTTGGTGATGCGGGCGTTGGCCGGGGCATCAGGACCGGTCAGACCGGATGCGTCGTACTTTCCGGTCAGCAGTCCAAAGGCCAGTGGCGAATAAGCCAACAGCGACACACCCAGTCTGTGCATGGACTCATCCAAGCCGTTTTCCACCGTGCGATTAATCAGGCAGTAGGCGTTTTGCACTGTGGCCACGCGGGGCAAGTTGTACTGCTCGGCCAGGCGCACAAACTCGTGCACACCATAGGGAGTCTCGTTGGACAAGCCCACCGCGCGGACCTTGCCGGCCTTCACCAGGGTGTGCAGGGCTTCAAGCTGGGCATGCATGGACGTGCCTTCGCTGTCCTTGGTCGGGTCGTAATAAACGGC
>JBBKVN010000307.1:0-2811 GCA_037968455.1 Rhodoferax sp. | reverse complement strand
TGTTTTTTGACACCACCACGGTTTCGCGGTGCGGCACAGGTGCCAATGGGTTTTATTGTCCGGCTACGCGAACCCCATTTGCTGTGACCATGGTGGGAGTGAACTTGGCCACGGTAGCGGTGGATTTCGCCGTGGATAACGCGTTGACCTTGTTCGCCAACTACCCCAATGCCGCTTTCCCCACCTTGGCGGGGACGATTGGCGACGCCAGAATCATGGACTTGGGCCTGCCGTTCTTTTACGGGCGCAGGGTATTTGTGGGGATTGACGGTTTGACGTCGCCCATGGGCGAAGGCCCTTTGTTTGCGTTTTAAGCGATCAGTTGGCGGCGGCCAGGCCGTTGCGAAAGTGTTCCTGCACCCGCGTCGTGGCCAGAGCCGGGTCTTTGGCCAGCAGGGCGGCCATCAGCGCGCGGTGTTCCAGCAGTGACTCGTTGATGCGCCCTGATTTGAGCAAGGAGTTGTGGCGGTTGAGCTTCATCACCTTGCGTAAATCACTGACCATCTGATTGCGCCAGCGGTTGTTAGCAATCTCTAGCACACGCATGTGAAAGCGCTCATTCACCTCAAAAAATCGTTCCCGGTCCAGCTGAGCGGGCAGGGCGGCCGCTTCCAGTTCCTCGTGTAAGTCTTTCAAGCTTTGAAGTTGGGCATCGGTCGCGTTGTTGGCGACCACGCCTGCCGCATCGGATTCCAGCAGACTCAACAAGTGGTACACCTCGGCCAGGTCTTGTTCGGATACCTCTGTGACATATGCACCCCGGCGAACCTTCATCGTCACCAAGCCTTCGGCGGCCAGCACTTTGAGCGCTTCACGCAGGGGTGTGCGGCTGATGCCATACGCGTCGGCGATCTTCAACTCGTCAATCCAACTACCGGGCTCAAGCTCGCGGTTAAAAATGCGCTGGCGCAGGAGTTCGGCCACTTCTTCATAAAGCGCGCGATGAGAAAGAGAGGTTGCTGGCATGGTCCGAATTGTAAGCTTGAAATAATTTTTTGAATCAATAATTATAAATAACGTAAACTAGACCTTAACCTGGACGGATGCGCATTAAGCTGCTCATCAGCGTCCGATTTCACCAATTCACTCACCCTGAACGGCAGCCGTCATGACCTCAAAACAACCCGAATTCCAAACTTCCAACCTGGAGGCGTGGGCCAAGGCCGCTGCCAAATCCGCCCCAAATGGTGATGTGAATGCCCTGAACTGGATCACGCCTGACGGCATCGCCGTCAAGCCGCTTTACACCGCAGCCGACACGAAGGACTTGCCTTACGCCAACACCTTGCCCGGGTTTGAGCCGTATTTGCGGGGCCCGCAGGCCACCATGTACTCAGTCCGCCCGTGGACGATTCGTCAGTACGCCGGGTTTTCAACCGCTGAAGAGTCCAACGCCTTTTATCGCAAAGCGCTGGCCGCTGGCGGCCAGGGCGTGTCGGTGGCGTTTGACTTGGCTACCCACCGGGGCTACGACTCAGACCATCCCCGTGTGACCGGCGATGTAGGCAAGGCCGGCGTGGCCATTGACTCCGTGGAGGACATGAAGATTCTGTTTGACCAGATTCCGTTGGACAAGGTCAGCGTTTCCATGACCATGAATGGCGCGGTCTTGCCCGTGCTGGCGGGCTATGTGGTGGCGGCAGAAGAGCAAGGCGTGAGTCAGGACAAGTTAAGCGGCACGATTCAGAACGACATTCTGAAAGAGTTCATGGTGCGCAACACCTACATTTACCCGCCCGAGCCGTCG
Organism: Rhodoferax sp.; assembly: GCA_037968455.1. GTDB lineage: Bacteria > Pseudomonadota > Gammaproteobacteria > Burkholderiales > Burkholderiaceae_C > Rhodoferax. Next base: position 1,064 of record JBBKVN010000307.1, on the reverse strand, counting down.
ATGCGCATCATTGGCGACATCATTGAATACACGGCCAAAAACATGCCGAAGTTCAACTCCATCTCCATCTCTGGCTACCACATGCAAGAGGCGGGGGCGAATCAGGCGTTGGAATTGGCGTTTACGCTGGCCGACGGCAAAGAATATGTCAAGACAGCCATTGCCAAGGGCATGGATGTGGACGCTTTTGCGGGGCGCTTGAGCTTCTTCTGGGCCATTGGCATGAACTTCTACCTGGAAGTGGCCAAGATGCGTGCCGCGCGCTTGTTGTGGTGCCGCATCATGAAAGGTTTTGATGCAAAAAGCCCGAAGAGCCTGATGCTGCGCACGCACTGCCAGACCAGCGGCTGGAGCTTGACCGAGCAAGACCCCTACAACAACGTGGTGCGCACGACCATTGAGGCCATGGCCGCCGTCTTTGGCGGCACGCAAAGTCTGCACACCAACAGCTTTGACGAAGCCATAGCGCTGCCCACCGAGTTCTCAAGCCGCATTGCCCGCAACACCCAGCTCATCATTCAGGAAGAAACCCACATCACCAATGTGATCGACCCTTGGGCCGGCAGCTACATGATGGAGAAGCTGACCCAGGACATGGCTGACGCCGCTTGGGCCATCATTGAAGAAGTCGAGGGCATGGGTGGCATGACTAAGGCCGTGGACAGCGGATGGGCCAAGCTCAAAATTGAAGCCGCCGCGGCTGAGAAACAGGCGCGCATTGACAGTGGCAAAGACGTGATTGTGGGCGTCAACAAGTACAAACTGAAAACAGAAGACGCCATTGAAACACGCGACATTGACAACGTGGCGGTGCGCGACGGCCAGATCAACCGCCTCAACGCGATCAAACAAAAGCGCGATGCAGCGCAGGTGCAGCAAGCGCTGGCTGCTATCACTTCTGCAGCGACCTCCGGTGAGGGCAACCTGCTGGACCTGACCATTCAGGCGGTTCGTCTGCGGGCCACCGTGGGCGAGATCAGTGATGCGATGGAATCGGTTTACGGGCGCCACCGCGCCGACACACAAAAGGTGACCGGCGTGTACGCAGCAGCTTATGACTCGGC
>JBBKVN010000306.1:0-5694 GCA_037968455.1 Rhodoferax sp. | reverse complement strand
GAGGATTCAGGGCCATAGATTTCAACCACCCGCCCACGTGGCAAGCCACCAACGCCCAGAGCGATGTCCAGCCCAAGTGAGCCGGTGGACACCACCTGGATGTCTTCAATGACCTCGCCCTCACCGAGCCGCATGATGGTGCCCTTGCCAAACTGCTTCTCGATTTGGGCCAATGCCACTTGCAGTGCCTTGGCTTTTTCGCTGTTGACGGGGGTGGGGGCTTTAACGGGGGCGTCCATGGAAATCTCCTTGAGAGTCGGTTAGTAAACGGCTTGACAAATCGGCTTCATCCTCTGTTGTTAACAACAGGCTGGATGCTTGAACAGTAGTTTATTCGCATTGCTTGGATTCTGTAAATAGATTATTTAGTCAATTTAGCTTACTATTTAAATCATGCCTTCTTCACCTCTGTTACCTCCCGACTATCGTGACGAATCGGTGCCACCGTCCGTTTCGCCACACGGGGATGGCTGGCGTCAAGCGCACCTGGGGCATTGGATGAACCTGGCCTTGCAGCGCTTTGATGGCCGGGTGCTGTCCCTGATGGCGAGCAATGTGCAAGTGCCATTGGCGCTGTCCAACCTGGCCGCTCGCGGTCAATTGAGCGCCTCGCATGTTCACATCACTCGCCACTTGGCGTTGAAGGGATCCCGGCTGACCGACTTGGCGCAACGGGCCGGCATGAGCAAACAGGCGATGGGAAAGTTGGTCGACCAGTGCGAGGCTTGGGGTTTAGTCAGCCGCGAAGCCGATGTGCGGGACGCCCGCGCGGTGCGCATTGTGTTCACGCCAGCAGGGCACGCGTGGCTGCAGGCCTATGGGCAGGCCGTGGCGCAAGCCGAGGAGGAGTTGCGCGTTGCCGTCGGCCCCGACGTGGCCACCGTGATCTCGATCGGGCTGGAAGCCTACGCGGCTTGACTTGCCTCAATTCCTGATCAAAAGGTCCAGAAATAGGGGCGGTTGACAGGCCTAGAATGGCCCAAACAAAGACGGTAGGCGCCTCGCCTTTACCTACATCAAGGAGACAGTCATGCGAATTCTGATTGCTGAGGATGACCAGGTGCTGGCCGACGGCCTGCTGCGAACCTTGCGGGCCTCGGGGGCGGCGGTGGACCACGTGGCCAGTGGCACGGAAGCCGACGCGGCGCTAATGACCAATACCGAGTTCGACCTCCTGATTCTTGATTTGGGCTTGCCCAAAATGCACGGGCTTGAAGTGTTGAAAAAGCTGCGCGCCCGCGGCTCGGCGCTGCCGGTGCTGATCTTGACGGCGGCCGACAGCGTGGAGGAGCGCGTCAAAGGACTGGACTACGGCGCCGACGACTACATGGCCAAGCCCTTTAGCCTGAGTGAACTCGAAGCCCGGGTGCGCGCCTTGAGCCGTCGTGGCATGGGGTCTGCCAGCAGCACCATCAAGCATGGCCCGTTGGTCTATGACCAGGGTGGCCGGGTGGCAACCATTGACGGCGTCATGGTGGAGTTGTCCGCCCGGGAACTGGGTTTGCTGGAGGTGTTGCTGCAGCGCACGGGCCGCCTTGTGAGCAAAGACCAGTTGGTCGAGCGTTTGTGCGAATGGGGCGAAGAAGTCAGCAACAACGCGATTGAGGTCTACATTCACCGACTGCGCAAGAAAATTGAAAAAGGGCCGATTCGCATTGCCACCGTGCGCGGTCTGGGTTACTGCCTGGAAAAAATACCCGGCTGATGCGGCGCGCCCACGCGTCAGCGTTCGGGGTAACGCCGTGAAGGCCCGACAGGCTCTGACGCCATGAATTTTTTCCACCGTGAGCAGCGGTCCTTGTTCGGGGAAATCCTGGACTGGATGCTGACCCCCCTGCTACTGCTGTGGCCGGTGAGTCTGGTGTTGACCTGGCTGATTGCACAAAGCATTGCAGGCAAGCCCTTTGACCGGGCGCTGGAGTACAACGTCGCGGCATTGACCCAGTTGGTCACCGTCAGCCAAAACAAGGTTCAGTTCAATCTACCGTTACCGGCCCGTGAGCTTTTGCGCGCCGATGACTCGGACATTGTTTATTACCAGGTGCGGGGCGGAAAAGGCGAGTTTTTGAGCGGGGAGCGCGACTTGCCTTTGCCCTCAGAGGACGAAAAGGTGCTGCTTGACGAGATTCGCATTCGCGACGACGAGGTCAATGGCACCAGCGTGAAGGTCGCCTACACCTGGATCCAGTTAGAGTTGGCTGGCTCCCGCCCGGTGTTGATTCAAGTGGCAGAGACGCTGGAGAAACGCTCGATTTTGGCGACCGAGATTGTCAAAGGCGTGATGCTGCCGCAGTTTGTCATCCTGCCCATGGCGGTGTTGCTGGTCTGGCTGGCGCTGGTGCAGGCCATCAAGCCCTTGAACCAGCTGGAAGAGCGCATCCGGGCCCGCAAGCCCGACGACCTGAGTCCCATTGACGCCGAAGCAGTTCCACTGGAGGTCGCGCCGCTGGTGGAGTCTGTGAACGACTTGTTGCTGCGTCTGCAGGACTCGATTGCGACTCAAAAGCGATTTCTGGCTGATGCGGCCCACCAGCTCAAGACACCGCTGGCGGGGCTGCGCATGCAGGCGGACCTGGCGCAGCGGGAAGGGGCCAATGCCGAGGAGCTCAAGCAGTCCCTGCGCCAGATTGGGCGCGCCAGTATTCGGGCCACCCACACGGTTAACCAGTTGCTGGCCCTAGCACGGGCTGAAAGCAGTGGGGTGGCCATGCCGCGTAGTCACTGTGACCTGGCCGAGCTCACCATGTCGGTGGTGCGGGACTGCGTGCCCCGCGCCATTGAAAAGTACATCGACCTGGGGTACGAAGGTACACAACCCGGTGACAAAGGCGGGCAACTGGCTGGCAATCCGACCTTGATCAAGGAACTCATCCGCAATCTGGTGGACAACGCCATCAACTACACGCCCTCCACGCAGAGCCAGCCCGGTGTGATCACCGCGCGGGTGCTGGTTGACCCCTTTGGTCATACCTTGGTGTTGCAAGTCGAAGATTCCGGCCCTGGTGTGCAGCTGGCTGAACAAGAGTTGGTTTTTCAACCCTTCTACCGGGCGCTGGGGACCGAGGCGGATGGCTCGGGGTTGGGTTTGCCCATCGTGATGGAGATTGCCAACCAGCACAATGCCACCGTCAGTCTGGAGGACACCCGGCCCGGCCATGTGTCGCCCGGGGCTCGGTTCACGGTGCGCTTCATCGCAGAGCCGGGAACCACCGTCGGCGCCACCCTGCCGGTTTAGGCCAAGTTTTAACGGCAGGTTCGCAGAGCTTCCCCCGCCAGCAGGGTGCGGATGTCATTGAGTTTGGCGCGCAGCACGTCGTCAACGGCCGGCAAACGGAGAACCTCACCGCGCTCTTCGGGGCGCTCCTGCACCACCTTGGCGGACTTCACGCCGCGTCCGGTCAGCTCCTTGAGGCTCTCCTTGGCCGCGTCCTGCGTTTCAAAGGCGCCCAAGGACAACCCTGGCTGCAGCGAGGTCAGCGACAGCGGCTGCAGCTTCACATTCAGGGCCAGCAATTCACCGCGTTTTCGGGCCTGCAATTCTGCGCTGGGAAACTTCCCCAAGTAAACAATCCAGCGCGCCGGGACGATCACAGGCTCCAGGCTCCACGAGTCTGCTGGCCAGGAACTGGCCTGCAATGCATTGCGCAACTGCGCGCTGGCGGTTGCATTCATCAAGCCTGTTTGCAGACACTCGCTTGGTTTTGGCGCAGGGCTGGCGGCCACCTCTGCTTGACGGGCTTCCAGCGGGGAGATCAGTCGAATCAATTCGGGCTTGATTTGCTGCTCCATTCGGTGCGGCTCGGTTTGTTGTACCGGGCCGTAGCCCAGGCCGAGAAAAAGTCCTTCGGACCACGCGAAATAGGCGCCGTTGAGCAAGAGCAGTATCAGGACAATCAATCGCAGCATGGGTAAACGGTCTCCGGTCCAGCTTAAAGGTGCTCGTAGGGCGGCGGGCTAGAGGGCCTGACGCTGACCTCAGAGCTGGTGATCTTTTGCACGCCACGGGCCGTGGCCACCTGCAGTGCGCCATGGCTGTCGACCCCTTGTGCCACGCCCATGAGGCCATCGCTCAAGGTCACGGGCACGCCACCCAAGGCGTCGCGCGCATTGAAGCGGGCTTGAAACGGCGCAAAGCCCTGGTGTTCGAACTGCTGAATCGTGCTCACCAACGGGGCCATCAGGCGCAGCAGCGCCTGTGGCGCCGTCAGTCCTGGCAACACCTCACCCAGCCACGCCGGAGGCGTTGACAACCCGCTGGCGTCGCGCGGCAACAGATTGATGCCAATGCCAATCACGGCATAACGCAGTTCACCGAGGCTGGCGGTCTCGATCAGAATACCTGCCAGCTTGCGGTCGCGCAGCCACACATCGTTGGGCCACTTCAGGCGCAAATCCGCGTGCAGGCTTTCCACCACGCTCAAGCCCACCGCTAGCGACAGGCCCGACCAGTCTTTGGGAGCCAAGGGCAAACCGATGGAAAAGGTGAGCGATTGGGCGCTTGCTGCACCTTTGTCGCTGTGCCAGTCGCGCCCCAAGCGTCCCCGGCCAGCCGTTTGCTGTTCGGCCACCAGCAAGACGGGCTCGAGTTGGCCCGCGCGTGCGCGGCGCATCAACTCGGTGTTGGTGGAGTCAATTTGGGGCAATACCTCCACGGTGAAGCCGGGCAACTGCGGTGCCACGGACTCCCAAATTGCTTCTGCCGGCCATTGAAGAGGGTGGGTCATGGCGGGCTTTCAGCGGCGGCCGCGTTTGGGGGCCAGCAGGGTGCTGCGGCAATCCGAGGCGCCGCACCAGCAGGGGTACTGCGCTTTGAGCTTGGCGGTGTAGCGTTCGTCAATCATCAGGCCGTAATCGTAGTTCAGCTCTTCGCCGGCGGGAATGTTGCGCAGGGCTTTGATGAAGACGCGGCCGTCCTCTTCTTCGGCTTCGCAGTTGGGGTTGCAGGCGTGATTGATCCAGCGCGACGAATTTCCACCGTACAAGGCGTCAATGACGCGCTCCTCATCCACGTGGAAGTAAAACGTGTGATTCGGGTTGGCGGGGTCGTGCGGGTGGCGGCTCTGTGCCTCCGGCCAGCTGATGACTTCCCCCACATATTCGATCAGGGTTTCCCCCTCGGCAATGTCAACCAGCGCAAACACGCCTTTGCCATGAACGCCGGAGCGGCGGGTTTGAATGCGGCGGGCGGGAGCGGTCATGATTTTGGGGGACACGGTAAAAGTTTGGTATCGTGAACTCGTATGAGCGTGCGTGTGTGCGCTCACCTGTGTGTGCGAGCGTGTGTGCGCCCGCGAGAAAAGGGATTGTAGTCAGATGAAAACATTGGTAATTGCCGAGAAGCCGTCCGTGGCACAAGACATCGTGCGGGCGCTCACGCCTGTGGCGGGAAAGTTCGAGAAGTTTGACGAGCATTTTGAGAATGAGAAATACGTCGTCACCAGTGCGGTCGGCCACCTGGTGGAGATTCAGGCGCCTGAGGAATTTGATGTCAAACGGGGCAAATGGAGCTTTGCGCACCTGCCGGTGATTCCGCCTCACTTTGACCTGAAGCCGATGGACAAGACCAAGACGCGGCTCAACGCCATCGTCAAACAGGCCAAGCGCAAAGATGTGGGCGCTTTTATCAACGCCTGTGACGCGGGCCGCGAAGGGGAGTTGATCTTTCGCCTGATCCAGCAGTACAGCAAGGTCAAG
>JBBKVN010000305.1:0-14150 GCA_037968455.1 Rhodoferax sp. | reverse complement strand
GTGGAGGTGGATTCAGCTCTGGTGGCGGCGGAAGCTTTGGGGGCGGCGGTGCCTCGGGGGGATGGTGAGCATGATTCGACTGAAAAGATTCTTCAAACATCGCTGGCTCAACGAGGCATCCACACGCCGGGACCTTCCACCGGACCTGCTACTGCGTTTGGAGCAACGGGTTAAAGCGAGCGAGCAGCGTCACTCCGGCGAAATCCGAATATGCGTGGAGACGTCCCTGCCCTTGAGCTTTCTCTACCGAGACGCGCCCACCACGACCTTGGTGCGGGAGCGGGCGCTAGAGATGTTTGCCAATATGCGCATCTGGGACACAGCCAACAACAATGGGGTCCTTATTTACCTTTTGACCGTGGAGCATGCAATTGAAGTGGTCGCAGATCGGGGTCTGAACGACTGGATGGACGCGAAGGCGTGGGATCGCCTAGTTCTGGAAATGGGTACCGCCTTTAAACGCGGTGACTACGAGGATGGACTCACCCACGCGCTAGAGGAAGTGTCTGCGGTCCTTGTCCAGCACTTTCCTTTGCGCGCTGGCGAGAGCAATCCCAACGAGTTGCCAGACGCTCTAGTCGTTCGATAGCCGAGCGACTCTGCCCATAAAAAAAGGCCCGCCTCTTTTCAGAGCGGACCTTCTTCCGTCGCCGGCATTGCTGCCTGTCAATAGACTACTTTTTCTGGCGGTACTTCCGCAACGCTGCCATCTGAGCAGCCATCACGGCCAACTCCGAGGTCGCACGAGCCAAATCAATCTCAGTTTTTGCGTTCTTGATGGCTTCTTCCGCAGCCAATTTGGCGGCGTTGGATTTTTCTTCATCCAAATCTTTGCCGCGAATCGCCGTATCCGACAACACCGTGACGCAGTTTGGCTGAACTTCAAGCAGACCGCCAGCAACGAAAATGAACTCTTCGCTGCCGTCTTCTTTTTCAATGCGAACAGAGCCCGCTTTGATGCGCGTGATCAGCGGCGTGTGCCGGGGATAAATGCCCAACTCTCCAGCCTCACCTGGCAGAGCCACAAAACGTGCCTCGCCGGAAAAGATGGACTCTTCAGCACTGACCACATCAACGTGGATGGTGTTCATGATGTCGTTTCCTGGTCAAGCAGGAACTGTCAGGGTACTTACGTCAGCCCAACTGTTCCACGCGGTTTAGATCTTCTTGGCTTTCTCGAAGGCTTCATCGATGGTGCCCACCATGTAGAAAGCCTGCTCAGGCAAATGGTCACACTCGCCAGCCACAATCATTTTGAAGCCGCGAATGGTCTCCGCCAACGACACGTACTTGCCTGGCGAACCCGTGAACACCTCAGCGACGTGGAATGGCTGGGACAGAAAACGCTGAATCTTGCGAGCGCGAGCGACGGTGAGCTTGTCTTCTGGAGCCAACTCATCCATACCCAAAATCGCAATAATGTCGCGCAGTTCCTTGTAACGCTGCAGGGTTCCCTGCACCGCACGGGCCGTCGCGTAGTGGTCTTCACCAACCACGTTCGGGTCCAACTGACGACTGGTGGAGTCCAGTGGGTCAACTGCCGGGTAAATACCCAAGGAAGCAATATCACGGCTCAACACAACGGTTGAATCCAAGTGAGCAAAAGTGGTCGCAGGCGATGGATCAGTCAAGTCATCGGCGGGGACGTAAACGGCCTGAATCGATGTGATCGAACCCGTCTTTGTCGATGTAATACGCTCTTGCAAACGCCCCATCTCTTCTGCCAGGGTAGGCTGATAACCCACAGCCGATGGCATGCGTCCCAACAGAGCGGACACTTCAGTACCGGCCAATGTATAGCGGTAGATGTTGTCCACAAAGAACAAAACATCACGGCCTTCGTCGCGGAACGATTCGGCAATCGTCAAACCGGTCAAGGCCACGCGCAAACGGTTGCCTGGAGGCTCGTTCATCTGGCCATAAACCATCGCAACTTTTGACTCTTCCAGCTTTTCCAAGTTCACCACGCCGGAGTCAGCCATCTCGTGATAGAAGTCATTTCCTTCACGAGTACGCTCACCCACACCAGCAAACACGGACAAGCCAGAGTGCGCTTTGGCGATGTTGTTGATCAACTCCATCATGTTCACGGTCTTGCCCACGCCAGCACCACCGAACAAGCCAACCTTACCGCCTTTGGCAAAGGGACAGACCAAGTCAATCACCTTGATGCCGGTCTCCAACAGTTCCTGTGAAGGGCTGAGTTCGTCATAGGCAGGCGCCTTGCGGTGGATCGACGCATACTTTTCAGCGGCAACCGGTCCACGCTCATCAATTGGTGCACCCAACACGTCCATGATTCGGCCCAGGGTCGCTGTGCCCACAGGTACCATGATCGGCCCAGCAGTGTTGGTCACCATCAAACCACGGCGCAAGCCGTCGGATGAACCCAGTGAAATCGTACGGACAACGCCGTCACCGAGTTGTTGCTGAACTTCCAGTGTCAATGACGAACCTTCGAGTTTGAGGGCGTCATAAATCTTTGGCATTTGGTCGCGCGGAAATTCCACGTCAACCACGGGGCCAATACACTGAACAATTTTTCCTTGGGCTTGAGCCATTTGTTGCTCCAATAAATTTGAATCTTGCTAGCTGGTGGGCAATGGGCTTACGCCCCGATTGCCGCAGCTCCGGAGACGATCTCGGAAAGTTCCTTGGTGATCGCCGCTTGACGGGTCTTGTTGTAGACCAGCTTCAATTCGCCAATCACATTCCCCGCGTTGTCTGTTGCGCCCTTCATGGCGACCATACGAGCTGCATGCTCAGATGCCATGTTTTCCGCCACGGCCTGAAAAACCAAGGCCTCAACGTAGCGCACCAAAAGGTCGTCAATGATGGACTGCGCATCAGGCTCATAGATGTAGTCCCATCCATGCTTGACGCCCGAGGCGCTTTCGCTCGTTTTGGCTTCAGCCTGCATTTTCGATGCAGACAAAGGCAAGAGCTGCTCAAGAACGACTTCCTGCTTCATGGTGTTGACGAACTTGGTATACGAGAGGTACACCGCGTTGATTTCACCATTGGCGTACGCATCGAGAAGCACCTTGACGGGGCCAATCAAGCGGTCCAAATGAGGCTTGTCGCCCAACTGGGTGACATGCGACACGACTTTGGCGCCAATACGGTTCAGAAAACCGAAGCCCTTGTTGCCAATGGCAACCGTGTTCGCAGACATGCCAGCCGACTGCAGTTCACGCAGTTTGACCGTAACGCTGCGAAGGACGTTGGTGTTCAAACCACCGCACAAACCTTTGTCCGTCGTCACCACGATCATCCCAGCGACTTTGGCATCGTTGGTTTTCATGAAGGCGTGAACGTATTCCGGGTTGGCTTGGCCTAAGTTGGCGGCGATGTTACGCACCTTTTCGGCATACGGCCTCGCAGCCCGCATACGTTCCTGTGCCTTACGCATTTTGGAGACCGAAATCATCTCCATGGCCTTGGTGATCTTCTTCGTACTTTCGAAGTTTTTGATCTGACCGCGTATTTCCTTGCCTGTTGCCATAAAAAGGGTCCTTCGCTGTTACTTCAGGTCGCCTTAAGCGAACGTCTTTTTGAATGCAGCGATGGCAGCGTTCAATTCAGCTTCAGCGTCCTTGTCCAAGGCTTTACTGGCTTCCAGTTTGGCCAAAAGCGGAGCGCTCTTGTCCTTGAGATAGCTGTGCAGACCGTGCTCGAAAGCCAGTACTTTGTTCACAGCGATGTCGTCCAAGAAACCTTTGTTCACGGCGAACAAGGTTGCACCCATCAGGGAAATGGGTTGTGGGCTGTACTGAGCTTGCTTGAGCAACTCGGTCACGCGTGCGCCACGGTCCAGTTGCTTGCGGGTCGCTTCGTCCAGGTCCGAGGCAAACTGGGCAAACGCAGCCAATTCACGGTACTGAGCCAAGTCGGTACGAATACCACCGGACAGGTTCTTGATCAGTTTGGTCTGAGCGGCACCGCCGACGCGGGACACAGAAATACCAGCATTGATCGCAGGGCGAATACCGGCGTTGAACAGCGAGGTCTCCAAGAAGATCTGGCCGTCCGTGATCGAAATCACGTTGGTTGGAACGAACGCAGACACGTCACCGGCTTGTGTTTCGATGATTGGCAATGCGGTCAAAGAACCAGTCTTGCCCTTGACTTCCCCTTTGGTGAAGTCTTCCACGTACTTGGCGTTCACGCGAGCGGCACGCTCGAGCAAGCGGCTGTGCAGATAGAACACGTCGCCAGGATACGCTTCGCGACCTGGTGGACGACGCAACAGCAACGACACTTGGCGATATGCTACGGCTTGCTTTGACAAGTCGTCATAAACAATCAGTGCATCTTCACCGCGATCGCGGAAGTACTCACCCATGGTGCAACCGGAGTAGGCGCTGACAAACTGCATCGCTGCAGATTCAGATGCCGTTGCGGCCACCACAATGGTGTATTCCATGGCGCCAGCTTGCTCAAGTGCGCGCACCACGTTTTTAACGGATGAGGCTTTTTGGCCAATCGCGACGTAAACGCAGGTCACGTCTTGACCACGCTGGTTAATGATGGCGTCAATGGCGACAGCTGTTTTACCAGTCTGACGGTCACCAATGATCAACTCACGCTGACCGCGACCCACCGGTACCATGGAGTCAATCGACTTCAGGCCCGTTTGCATTGGCTGGCTCACGGACTCACGGGCAATGACGCCAGGAGCCACTTTTTCGATGACGTCAGTCATCTTGGCGTTGATTGGGCCTTTACCGTCAATGGGGTGACCCAAAGCGTTGACCACGCGGCCTTTCAGTTCAGGACCAACCGGCACTTCAAGAATACGACCAGTGCACTTAACAGTGTCACCTTCGGAAATGTGCTCGTACTCACCCAAAATCACGGAACCCACCGAGTCACGCTCGAGGTTCAGTGCTAGGCCATAGGTTGGCAGGCCATCGCTACCAGCCGGGAATTCAAGCATCTCGCCCTGCATCACGTCCGACAGACCATGAATACGGCAAATGCCGTCGCTCACGGAAACAACCGTACCTTGGTTGCGGATGTTGGCGCTCTCTGAGAGGCCTTCAATACGACTCTTGATCAGTTCAGAAATTTCTGCGGGATTGAGTTGCATGGCTCTTTCCTTCTTTCTTTAGTTGGGCTTGACATGGTGGGCTTGCGCCTCACTCAGTCAACGCCGCTTTCATTTGTTCCAGACGGGCTTTGACAGAATAGTCAAGGACCTCATCACCCACTACCACGCGAATGCCACCAATCAACTCTGGCTGCATTTCAACAGACAGGCTGAGTGCCCGTCCAAACCGCTTTTCCAGACTGACCTGAAGGTCCTTCAGCGCCGCGTCGTCAATAGCAAAAGCGCTATAGACCACAGCATCAGACGACCCGCCTTGTGCATTTTTCAGTGCCCGAAACTGACGGGCAATTTCCGGCAATGCGCTCAGCCGACCGTTGGCTATCACCGTGCGCAGGAAATTTTTCGCCATCTCAGGCATTGCGTTTTGCGCAACCCCTGAAATCAGCTCAAACACTTGTTCAGCTCTGGCATTTGGACTGTGCGCAAACTGTTGAAGCTGCGGATTGGCCGCAACCTCTTTCAGCTCATCGATCCAAATCGCCGCGCCATTCAAGTCGGCCACAGAAGCCTTGAATAAGGCTTCGGCGTAAGGTCTTGCGATAGTGGCGAGTTCAGCCATGGTTATCCTCTTACAGCTCAGTCTTCAAACGGCCAAGCAGGTCCGCATGAATGCCGGCGTTGACTTCCTTGCGGAGAATCTGTTCGGCACCCTTGACAGCCAGCACCGCCACTTGCTCACGAAGAGCCTCGCGGGCTTTGATACTTTGCTGCTCTGCGTCGGCCTTGGCGGCGGCGATGATTTTTTGGCCTTCTTCTGTTGCTTTGGCTTTCGCCTCTTCAACAATAGTCTGTCCGCGTCGCTCGGCATCTGCCAAACGAGCTGCAGTTTCGGTGCGCGATGTTGCTAACTCAGCCTCAACCCGCTTGTTAGCGGAAGATAGTTCTGATTTAGCCTTATCGGCAGCCGCCAGGCCCTCGGCGATTTTCTGTGCCCGCTCGTCCAGCGCTTTTGTGATTGGTGGCCACACGAATTTCATCGTGAACCAAACCAAAATCGCAAAAACGATCGCCTGCAGGAACAGGGTTGCGTTGATGTTCACAGCTTATTCCCTTTCAAGCGTGAAAGATTAGCCAAAATTAGATGGCAAAAGGCTGGGCGAACGCAAACAGCAGAGCGATAGCCACACCGATCAGGAAAGCCGCGTCGATCAGACCAGCCAAAATGAACATTTTTGTTTGCAGTTCGTTCATCAACTCTGGTTGACGTGCCGAAGCTTCAAGAAACTTGCCACCCATCAGCGCAATGCCGATAGATGCGCCCAATGCGCCCAAACCAACGATCAAACCGCAAGCCAGTGCCACGAGGCCGAGAATGTTTTCCATGATTGCTCCTAAGTACAGAAAAAAATAATAAAGAAAGAGAAAAAACGATCAGTGTGAATCGTGGGCCTGCCCCACATAAATCAGCGTCAACATCATGAAGATGAAGGCTTGCAGCGTAATCACCAAAATATGGAAAAGACTCCACACAGTTCCAGCGACCACATGCCCAATTCCTAGCCAAAACCCACCTGCCAGCGGGTTGAATTGCCAGGCCCATGTGCCACCCATCAGGGCAATCAACATGAAAATCAGTTCGCCGGCAAACATGTTGCCGAACAGTCGCATACCGTGAGAAACCGTCTTAGCAGCAAACTCAATCAGCTGCATCAAGAAATTCACGGGGTACAAATAAACCTTGTCACCAAATGGTGCAGCAACCAACTCGTGCGTCCAGCCGCCCAAGCCTTTGATTTTGACACTATAAAACAAGCAAATCAGCAGAACACTGGTCGACAAACCCAAGGTAGTCGAGAGGTCAGCGGTTGGAACAACACGCATGTAGTCTTTGAAACCCATTGCTGGACCCGCGCTGTGCCACAGGGCGGGCAACGCATCCACTGGCAACATATCCATGGCGTTCATCAGGAAAATCCAGACAAACACTGTCAACGCCAACGGAGACACCAGCTTGCGGCTGGCCGCGTTGTGAATCACGCCTTTGGCTTGGGTCTCAACCATCTCTGACAAAATTTCAACGGCCGCTTGGAAACGCCCCGGCACACCGGATGTCATTTTTCGAGCGGCGCGCCACATGAAAAAACAACCTAGAACACCCAGAATCACCGAATAAAACAGCGAATCGAGATTGAAGAGACTGAAGTCAACCAAACTGGTTTGTTTGACACCTTGAAACGAGAAGTCCATCTGCAAATGTTGCAAATGGTGCTGGATGTATTCACCTGCCTTAGGGCCATGTGTTCCAGCATTTTCAGCAGCAGCCATATGTCACCAATCAACCTATTCAATGAATCTTTGTGACCAATTTATTGCGCGCTGAGTGCAGCCACATGGCCACCCAGTACACCTTCATCGTCACCACGAAACCAGCCAGCAACGCCAACCAATTCAAACCCAAAACCACCCTTGGCGCCGCAAACAACATTGCAACGGTTAGGACAATCTTGACCCCTTCCCACACAAAAAATCCGCCTAAAGCGGACCCCGCATTGGGTGCTCGCTGCTGGCGAGCCAGACCACGAACAAATATCACCGCGGGCAGCACCACTGCAAGCGAGCCATAAGCAGCCGACCAACCCGCCACGCGGGATCCGGTTACAAGCCACGCAAACAAGGCAAGAGCAACACCCACTGCGACCTGCATCCCGACAACCCGCCAAGGCGACAAGGGCCTCGACGACTGCCTCAGTATTCTCACCTCTTCTGCGGTCAGCTGCTTGAACTCCAGCTCTCCAGCCCCATCTGGGACCAAGTCAGAATCTGGCGTCATTATGAAGACCTCACATTACGCGCAGGTTACATCCGGCGCTTCCCGCAAAGCCTTCGATTATACGTAGAAACCCACCCCGACGCCCAAAAATGGGGCAAATTTGTCGGAATTAGGTAGCAAGGCGGCGGCGCAGCGCTACGACTGCGCTACCAGGCGTTGTCAATACTGGAACTTGGACCACCCGCCGAACTGCGTCCTGCGCACGAGCCATGCTGAATTGCGCCAGGGCAATCACGTCACAACCCTGCCGGATCAAACGTAGTGCGGACTCGGCAACCAAGCCATCATGGCGCTCAACATCGCCGTTATTCAGCGCATCCATGGCGCCCTCGGCCATATCCGAAATCACCTCAACACCGGCTGGGAACTCAGATGGCATGGACACCAGAGTGGGGGCAAAGGATGCGATCAACCCCACCCGACGCCCGACGCCAGCCGCATCGGAGACCATGGCCTCGTTGGGCTTGAGAACGGGCATATGAGGCCGCCGCGCGGCGACGGCCTCGATGCAAGGGCCAAAGGCTGAACACGTGAACAAAATGGCTTTCGCCCCGGTGCTTTCCGCATAGGCGGCAAGCGTCTCGAAGCGCTGGTGCATGGCAGCATCCAAACCCTGGGCGTTGCGCGCCAAATCGGCTGACAGGCTGTCATCCAGCAGGTTCATGCGCCGGCAATCCGGCCACACCCTGGCCATCTCATCGTTGATCGGACCAACCGAATGGGCCAATGCATGAATCAAAGCAACACGAGTCATACCGGGCGCTTGGTTGCGGGTGGAATCACAACAGCCTCGCGCCGCGCCCGTGCGCGCTGCAACGCCACGACAAGCAACAGCAAAGCGATGGCAGGCAGGAACATCCACTCCTTGTCAGGACGCTGCGCGAGCACCTCAGCAGACACGATCTTGTAGCCCTGCTCCATGCCGAGTTTCTCTGCTCGGCTGCCAAATTTGACCTGCGTGATCAGCATGGCGTCGCCCTGAACCATGGCATTCACACCCGCGCTGGCCATCCGCTCCCGGGCCGTGCCCTTTGCACCCAGCGGCAGCAAGACACCTTTGCGAATGTCTTTGCCATCCAGATTCGTGCCTTCGATCCAAAGGCGCTTGGCGGCGTTGACTGGCGCATCTTCAATGAGCTGCCCCATTTGCGCTGCAGGCACTTCCATATAGGGTGGATAGACCATGTCCCACCAGTAACCGGGACGGAACAGGGTGAAGGTTATCAACAACAATGCCAAGGACTCATACCAACGAGACTTGACCAAGAAGTAGCCCTGCGTCGCTGCGGCAAAAATCAACATGGCCACCGTCGCGCTGATCACAGTCACCGCCAAGTGCACGGGACCAGTCAAGTCAATCAGCAACAACTGGGTGTTGAAGATGAACAGGAAGGGCAGAATCGCCGTTCGCATGCTGTAGAAGAAAGCAGTGACGCCCGTTTTTAGCGGGTCTGCTTTAGCAATGGCCGCCGCCGCAAAAGACGCTAGCCCCACCGGGGGTGTGACGTCAGCCATCAGGCCAAAGTAAAAGACAAACAGGTGCACCGCAATCAAGGGCACCAACAAACCGCTTTGGGCGCCCAGCTCAACAACCACAGGCGCCATCAATGTCGACACCACGATGTAGTTCGCGGTTGTCGGCAGGCCCATGCCCAGGATCAAACTGATGATGGCCACCAAAATCAACATCAACATCAGGTTACCGCCTGACAGCAGCTCAACTACCTCGGTCATGATCAGACCGACGCCGGTGAGCGACACCGTACCGACAATAATGCCAGCCGCAGCCGTAGCGACGCCAATGCCAATCATATTGCGCGCGCCAACAGCCAAGCCATCGACAAGATCAACACCGCCCAGTTTGGCCGCTTGGGCCAACCCGCCTCGACCCCGGAAATAGGCAATGATCGGTTTTTGCGTCACGATGACAAACATCATGAACATGGTGGCCCAGAAGGCCGACAAGCCCGGCGACATTTGCTCAACCATCAAACACCAAATCAGCACAACAACCGCCAGCAAATAGTGCAGGCCGGATTTCACTGTGGGGCCTGTTTCCGGCAATTCAAACACTGGTGCGTCTGGGTCATCCAGCTCCAATTCTGGTTGTTTGGCGCCAAACCAGAGCAAGCCGACGTAGGCCGACAACAGACCGACGCCAATCACCCAAACGGCACCGCTGCCCATGACGGTCTTGACCCAGCCAATGCCCCAATACACGGCGCCGGACAAAACAACAAAGCCGGCAATCGTCAGTCCAAAGGACACCAGTCGCGAACTCGTCGTTCCCGTATCTCGGCGCGGCAGTCCCACCATATTGGCCTTTAAGGCTTCCAGGTGAACGATGTAAAGCAAAGCAATATAGGAAATGATCGCCGGCAGGAAGGCGTGTTTCATGACCTCAATGTAGGGAATGCCCACGTACTCCACCATCAGGAATGCGGCAGCACCCATGACGGGGGGCATCAATTGACCATTGACAGAACTGGAGACCTCCACAGCACCGGCTTGGTCAGCGCGGTAGCCCACCCGCTTCATCAGTGGAATGGTGAACGTGCCGGTGGTGACCACATTGGCAATGGACGACCCCGAAATAATGCCAGTGGCTGCTGACGACAACACGGCGGCTTTGGCCGGCCCGCCTCGCATATGACCCAACAATGCAAAAGCAGACTTGATGAAGTAATTGCCTGCTCCGGCCTTGTCCAACAAGGAGCCAAACAATACGAACAGGAAAATAAAACTGCTTGACACGCCCAATGCCACACCGAAGACACCTTCAGTCGTCAACCACTGGTGACTCATGGCCCGATTCAATGAAAAGCCGCGGTGGGCAATCATGTCCGGCATGTACGGGCCGCCAAAGGTGTACACCAGAAAAACCAACGCCACGATCACCATGGGCAATCCCAGCACGCGACGCGTTGCCTCCAGCAACAAGGCCATGCCGATCAGGCCGGTGTAGACGTCCATCGTGGTGGGCTGCCCGGGACGCGTCGCCAATTCACGGTAGAAGATAAACAAATAGGCAGCGCAAAAAGTGCCCACAAGCGCAAAGACCCAATCGCTCACCGGGATGCGATCACTCGGGGAGCCCTTGAAAGCGGGATAAGACATGTAGGCCAGAAACACGGCGAAGGACAGGTGAATCGCCCGCGTTTCGGTGTCATTGAAGACCAGAAAGCCTGTGCTAAACGGCAGAGGCGACGCAATCCAGAGCTGAAACACGGACCATGCAATGGCCACGTACAGTAGGAATCGACCCATGAGCGGACCGGGCGAGCGGGCTCCGATGTCATTTTCAGCGACCAGCTTATTGACGTCAACGTCAGCTGCGCTTGCTTTTTTTGCGTTCATGCATACCTCTTTCAGGTTGTTTTTGTTTTTTGTTTTTCTAGGCTAACTCAACGCAAAAAGCTCTGACTAATCAGAGCTTTTTGCGGCTTCAGTCAAGTTGACTTCAGCAAACCAGACTTACATCCAGCCTTTTTCTTTGTAGTACTTCAGGGCACCAGGGTGAAGCGGCGCGGACAAACCATCCTTGATCATGTTTTTGGGATCAAGGTGCGCGAATGCGGGGTGCAACTTCTTGAAGTCGTCAAAGTTCTCGAACACGGCTTTGGTCAACTCGTACACGGTGGCCTCAGGCACCTTGGCCGACGTCACGAACGAGGCCAACACACCATAGGTCGGTGTGGGGTTGGGATGACCGGCATACAAACCGCCAGGAATATCAACTTTGGCATAAAAGCTGTTGTCCTTGACCAACTTGTCAACCACTGGCCCAGTCAAAGGAACCAACTTGGCGCCGCAAGTGGTGATGGGATCTTGAATGTTGGCAGAGGGGTGACCCACGCCGTAGAAGAAGCCGTCGATTTTGTTGTCGCACAAAGCGGCGCCATGCTCGTCAGCCTTCAACTCAGATGCCAGACCAAAGTCGCTGATCTTCCACTTCATGCCTTCAAGCAACTGATCCATGGCAGCGCGGGTGCCCGAGCCTGGATTGCCGACGTTGAAGCGTTTGCCTTTCAAGTCTTCAAATTTGGCGATGTTGGCTTCTTTGCGCGACAACACAGTGAAGGGCTCGGGGTGAATCGAGAACACGGCGCGCAGGTCGCTGTGCTTGCCACCCTCCGCAAACTGTTGTTTACCGTTGACGGCGTTGTACTGCACGTCAGACTGGGCCACGCCAAAGTCCAATTCACCCGCCTTGATGGTGTTGATGTTCACGACGGAGCCACCGGTCGACTCGACCGAGCAACGAATGCCATGACGAGCACGGTCTTTATTGACCAAGCGGCAAATGGAACCACCGGCTGCGTAGTACACGCCAGTCACACCGCCGGTGCCGATGGTCATGAATTTTTGCTGCGCATGAGCGGTGCCGACGGGCGCTGCCATCGCGATGGCCGCTGCAATCAGACTCAAACCAGATGCGGAAGATTTCAGAAAAGTACTCATAGTGACTCCTTTTTTCAAAATTGAAAGGCTTGCGCCTTTATGGAGGGATCCCAAGGTCCCACCTGATAACCGGGGACGGGGGCTGCATAACACCAGGTCAGCAGGCAGGGCTTGCGCTCCACCATCTGACTTTGCAACGCCGATTCGGCGTTGCAGGTGCCTCGCACACCCACATTGAATAACAATGCTACCCCGATAAAACACTGAGGCAAGCGGGTAATCCCGCAGTGCGTTTAACTCTTTTATCATAAGGCATTCTAATATTTAGAATTCCCGACTTATGCGCGGCAAGATGAAATCGCAGCATTAATGGCGACGTTTAGCCGGGTCACGATCTCCGCCAATTCCGCCTCGCTGCTCACAAAAGGCGGCGCCAACAAGATGTGATCGCCGTTCTTGCCATCGACCGTGCCGGCCATGGGATAGACCATCAAACCCTGAACCATCGCTTCGCGCTTGATTCGGGCATGCAACTTCAGAGCGGGGTCAAACCATTGCTTGGTGGAACGGTCAGCCACCAGTTCGACGCCCCAGAACAAGCCCCGGCCTCGAATGTCACCCACATGGGTATGGTTGCCAAGCTGGCCTTGCAGCAAGCCCTTCAATGTGGCGCCCCGCGCCTGCACCTGCGCCAGCAAGCCATCGCGCTGAATCACTTTTTGCACGGCCAACGCAGCGGCACAGGCCACGGCGTGACCCAGGTAGGTATGGCCATGCTGGAACATGCCACTGCCTTTGCGAAATGTCTCCACCACTTTGGACTGGGCCATGACGGCGCCAATGGGCTGGTAGCCGCCACCCAGGCCTTTCGCCACGGCCATGAGGTCAGGCACCACGCCCTCTTGCTCACAGGCGTGCAATGTGCCGGTGCGGCCCATGCCACACATGACCTCGTCCAGAATCAGCAAGATGCCATGGCGGTCGCACAACTCGCGTACGCCTTTGAAGTAACCCGGCACCGCCGTCAACACACCAGCGGTGGCACCGCCCACGGTCTCTGCGACAAAAGCCATCACGTTCTGGGGGCCGAGTCGCTCAAACGTTTGCTCCAACTCGCGCACCAGTCGCTCGCCATAGGCCTCGGGCGTCTCGGTGGCACCGCGATCCCGGTATTCGTAACAAGGAGACACGTGCGCCACATCTATCAGCAGAGGGCGAAACTGCTCACGCCGCCACTCGTTGCCGCCCACCGCCAACACGCCCAAGGTGTTGCCGTGGTAGCTCTGCCGGCGCGCCACAAAGTGCTGGCGCTGCGGCTGGCCAATTTCCACAAAATACTGGCGCGCCATTTTGAGCGCCGCCTCCATGGCCTCCGAGCCCCCGCTGACAAAGTAGACATGGCTCATGCCGGCCGGGGCGGACTCGATCAGCACACCGGCCAATTCCTCGGCTACCTCTGTGGTGAAGAAGCTGGTGTGGGCGTAGGCCAACTTGTCGATCTGGGCGTGCATGGCCGCCAGCACCTCGGGGTGCCCATGGCCCAGGCAAGACACCGCGGCGCCACCGCAGGCGTCCAGATAGGTTTTGCCATTGGCATCGGTCAGGGTGATGCCTTGGCCCGACACGGCCACAGGCAGGTCATGGTGCAACTGGCGGTGAAAGACCTTGGTCGAGGCCGCGCTGACGGAAGTAGGGGTTGTGGTCATATTAGCTAAGTTGATTGAGTGGGGACAAAACACGTTAGGTGCGGGGTGGCGCCTGCTTTTCCCAGTAGGACTGGGCGCGTTGCAGGCGCTGCTGGCGTTCGGTCAGACGTGTCACGACCGGGTCGCCGCCCTGTTCGGCCACGCAAGCCATCAAGGCCTC
>JBBKVN010000304.1:0-5813 GCA_037968455.1 Rhodoferax sp. | reverse complement strand
CCCATGTTCACGCTGGGTTCGCGAAAGTGAATTGGCATGAGCTGCGCATGGCAGTCGGTCATATGCAGCAATGACACATTGCCAAATGCGGGAATGTCGTACAAACCTTTCTGCGCGGTAGCCGCATCGGCATTGGCAAAACGACTCAGCGGCAGGCCCGCCGCCGAGGCAGCGCCCAGCAACTGGATGAATTCACGTTTGGAAAGGTTCATGACAGAGCGATCTGATCGGCTTAGTGGTTGACGGGCGACTTGGGGTCCAGCAACAGCGCCATCAGGTGCTTCATCTGCGTCTCGTCCAACAAGCCAGCGTGACCAAACCGGGGCATGTGGGAGCATGCATTGGTTGCTCTCGGGTTGTAAATCTTGCCCCAGGTGTATTCGACAATAGGACGCGACTGCTCGCTTTGCACATCGCTTACGCCGCGGATTTTTCCGTACTGGTATAGGCTGGGGCCAATGGTTCCGAACGAAATCTCTTCCTTGGTCACCTGATGGCAGTTCAAACAATTTCCGCCGTTGGCGCTGGTCGCGGCGGAGCTGTCGGTCCAGGTCATGCCCCGGCCGTTTTGGGCCAATTTTTCGCCCTCGCGCCAGTCACCAATGAACTTTCCGTCGGCCGGAAAACGAACTGTTTTCATGGCCTCCTTCTCAATCGACTGGGCCACGTCTGCTGACACGTCTGCGGACATTGCTTCAGAACAGGCCTCGTTCGCAGCGTCTTGCACCAAACGATCGGTCTTGGCGATGCCTTCGTCCCGGAACGAACTGCGCATCATCTCGGACAACATGGCGCTGTAGTTTGGGCTGGTCGCCACCGAGGCGCAACCAGCCAACACAATGACTGCCGCACCCAAAACAATAGTTTTTGACTTCATGACAGGATTCCTTTAGCGTTTGAGGGCGGGTGCGACAGACTCAGCACCTTTGGCATTGACGCCCATGAAGACGCCTAGGGCAACGGTGACATCGGACGCGAACCCGGGGTAGGGAAAGCGTTGCTGGCGGAAACAGTCGTTCAAACGCTGTTGCATGCCCCAAAGTTGCCCGTTGCTCAGGCGGTAGGCCGGCCAGGCGGCGAAGCCCACCCCGTCACCCGGGTTTTCAGTGAGATTGGGCAGGTCTTGCATGCGAATGCGCTTGTCCGATTGACCGTGGCAGGACGCGCAGGAAAAGTCATGTGAGCCACCTCGGTAGTAAAACGCGCGCTTGCCCAGTTCGAAATACTTTTTCTCTTCACCATGGGCCTGTGGCAGATTGAAACGCATGCCTTTGGATTCTGCTGAAATCCAGGCCACCAGCGCGGACATATTGACCTGTTCACCCTTGCCGAACGGCGTGTTGGCAATGGCTTTGGCGTCAAAGCCTTGCAAGGTTTCCATGCAGGTCAGCAGTCGGGACTCCAAGTCTTGCATCTTGGCAGTGTCCGCGAACCAGCGCGGCAATTCGACAAAGGCACCTTTGACAACGCCCGGCCCCTTGCCCAGGTTGCATTGCTCCAAAGTGGCGGCCTTTGGCCCCCGTTTGGTCTTCCATAACCCCTCGCCCTTGGCCTCATAGAGTTCAGCGGGATTGCCGTCCGCCAGCATGGCACGGTATTCATTGATGGCGTCCGTTGCCGTTTTTGACTGCGCAAATACTGCCGTGGACAGTGCGCATGCCGCGATGAATAGGAGTTTGAAGGGTGTTCGCATGGTCGTCCTCCTTTAGGAAACTGTGGCTTCGTCAGTGCGCTTGTCGCCTTTGTTGTCAGTCCACGATATGGTGACTTTGTCACCCGCTTTGGCGCCCCGAACGTTGAATTGCAAGAACGGGTTCTTGGCCACAGAGGGGCCCCACTGTGCGGTCATCACGGTCTTCCCGTTCAGAGCCGCGACCACCTCCTGGATGTGCCAGGCGGGAATGATTTTGCCGGCGCCATCTTTGCGTTGACCGGTCTCCATTTCATGACTCATCAGCACGCGGATGGTTGCCTTGTCACCTGCTGACTGTGCACGGATGCGCATTGGATCTGCCATATTGTTCTCCTGAATTTGTGATGGATTTGAAGTGTGCTGGACCCGGGCTTAGCCGCCACAGCCGCCCAAGGTAACCTTGATTTCCTTGACCGCGTAAAGCACTTTTCCGTCAGCCATCATGGCAACGGCAAACACGTTGGACGACTGTCCCATCTTGACTCGCGTCAAAAAGTTGGGGTCCACTGCGTCTGTGACATCGAACATCGCGGACAGCATGGTCGGATTTTTTTCAACCAACAGCAACAGCCGCTTGACGCCTGGCAGCGAGGTGGAGGCGCCCACCGGAACGACCGCACCGTTTTCTGCGATGTCGGGACCGGTGATGGTGACGTCCTTGCTTTCTGCAGGAGTGCCGCCCCCTAAGGCCTTCATGAGATCCGCCATGGCTTTGGCATCAAAGGCTGCGGTGTTGAAGCCAGCAACCTGAGCCTGAGCGGCCTGGGGCAACAGGCCCAAAGTCGCCAGCATGGCGGTTAATTGGGCGGATTGTGAAAGCATTTCTCTGCGGTTTTTCATCAAGTTCTCCTGGGTCACTGAATGCGTTAATTTGGGCGTGGGAACGGGCGTAAGCGGGGAAAATAGATCAAGGGCGTTGGGCTCTCAGTTGGGCGCGCCTGCCATCAACCACTTTGCGATCGCGACGGACTCCGCAGCCTTCAAGCTTTGGGTTGGCATGGGTATATCTCCCCAGGCTCCGGAGCCGCCTGCGCGTATCTTTCCTTCGAGGTAAGTGATCGCATCAGCGCGACCCTCATATTTCTTGGCGATCTCCCGGAAAGATGGGCCCACAATGCGGGCATCCACGCCGTGGCAGGCGACGCAACTGTAGGTCTTGGTCAGGGCGATGGCGGCTGTCGAAGCCGTTTTCACAACAGGCGGCGTTGGCTTGCTGCTACCGACTGTGGCGCGGGACTGTGCCATGGTGGCCGCTGGCGCAAGAGTGGTGTCCACGCCATGTTGCGCACCCACCAAACGGTTTTGCTCCGCCAAGTTGCCGTGGGCGTTGCGCGCAAAGTCCGGCAAAGAAGATTTGACCGTCAAATCTGTTTTGCAATCCTTCATACAGGCGACAGCCTTGACGTCAGGCTTGCCTCCATTGCCAACCAGCTTGCCAGGCCACATTCCATGGTCGGTTGTCATGCCGTTGCGGTTAGGCAATAGTTTTTGCACTTGCTCCATGTTGGTATTGGAGAGCACCAAGTCGTCCGGCACGATGCTACCCAAGTTGAGCATATAGGCCAGCACCGCATAGACTTCATCCGTGGTCAGTGATTTGGGTGCTGTCCATGGCATGGCACGGTTGATGTAGTCCCACAAGGTAGACAAGGTGGACGCCTTCATCAGCGTCGTGCGCCCAGGGTATGCGGCGTCGTTCAGGCGCTGAACATTTCCACTCTTGATATCTTCAGCCGTGGTTCCGCCCACCAGCGGAGAAAAGGTCTGGTTGCTCTCGCCAAATACGCCGTGGCAACTGGCGCATTTGGATTCCCAAACTACCATGCCCTGGGCGACCGAACCTTGACCTGCGGGAAGTCCCTTGAAGTCGGGTCTGACATCAATATCCCAAGCGGCTACTTCCTGCGGTGTCGCGGTCCGCCCGATACCGGGGAAAGTGGTGTCGCCAAACGCATTGACACTGAGCAACGCCCCCAGGCACGCCAAGCTGGCCACCGCGCGGTTGCGCATCGGCTTAAGAGATCTGAACATTTTTCACCTCGCCGTTTTCCTGCACCAGCCAGGTCTGTATGGCGTTGTTGTGATAAATCGACCGTGTCCCGCGCACGGCGCGCAGTTGGCGTTTGTCCGGCTGCACATAGCCGGTTTCATCCGTGGCCCGACTCTGGATGAGTGCCGGTTTGCCATCCCAAACCCAGTCCAGGTTGAAGCGTGTCAGACACTTGCTCAATACAGGTGTTTCCAGCCGTGCCGTGCGCCAGTTTCGACCGCCGTCTACGGACACATCAACCCGGGTCACCTTGCCGCGCCCAGACCAAGCCAGACCGCTGACGTTATAGAAACCCTGGTCCATCAACAATTGGCCACCTGACGGTGTGGTCACCACGCTCTTGCATTCCTGCGTGCTGGTGTACTGGCGATGCTGACCAGAAGGCATCAGATCCACGTAGTGAATGGCCTCGTCCTTGGTGCCGTAGGGCTGGTCGCCCACCTCGATGCGCCGCAGGTATTTCACCCAGCTGACACCCTGAACACCAGGTACCACCAGCCGCAAGGGGTAACCATTCTCGGGTCGCAGCATTTCGCCGTTCTGACCGTAGGCGACGATGACCTCACCACTCTCCACCAGCTCCATGGGCACGGTGCGAGTCATGGAAGAGCCATCGGCACCCTCTGCCAGCACATAACGAGCGCGCTTGTAGTCCACGCCAGCACGATCCAGCAAGAGTTTGAGCGGGACGCCGGTGAACTCGCTGCAACTGAGCATGCCGTGGGTGTATTGGCAGGTGGGCACGGCCACGTTGCCCCACTCCATGCCGGTATTGGCCCCGCACTCGATGAAGTGAAAGCGGCTTACCGACGGCAGTCGCATGAGTTCGTCCATGGTGAACACCAGGGGCGTGCGCATGATTTTTTCGTCGGAACCGTTGAGCATCAGGCGGTGCTTGGAGGGATCAATGTCCCACCAGCCCTGGTGGTGGCGCTCAAAATGCAGGCCACTGGGTGTCACGATGCCAAACAACGACTGCAACGGCGCAAACGAGACTGAAGCCTGCGTGGTTTGCGTGAGGCCTGGGCTGGTGCGCCGCTGCACATTGCCCTCGAAGGTGGACGGCTTGCCGTAGCCGTCATTGGCGACCGGTCGACCCAATCCGCGCGAGTGTTCCGGCAGGTTGAGGATGTTGGCGTCACCCGCGCTGCTGGCAGCGGCGCTTGACTGGGCCATGGCGGGCGCCGCAGCAGCCATGCCCGCAGCGGCAAATGCTTTGCGAAGAAAGTCCCGACGCGCAGACGCCGGCGCTTTAAAGACATGCTGAACGTCTTGCGGGGCAAGAAAATTTTCAGGTGCCTTGAGCAGACGTCCTGGTTGGAAATTTTCTGAATTTATCTTATTCATGTTGACTAATATAACTGTATGCTGATATTTGTAATATAGGGCAAACCCTGCATCCGGCGCGCTGCGCTACAGTGCGCGGATGCAATTTCCACTCAATCCTCAAGACGCCACACAAGCGGTTATTTGGGGCGGCCTCGCGTTGGGGTTGGCGCTGGGTGCAATCGCCCAGGTCTCACGCTTTTGCACCATGGGGGCACTTGCAGACTGGTTCGCCTACCGGGGCACCAGCCGTCTGATGATGTGGGCGTTGGCGGTGGCCGTCGCGGCCGTGGGTTCTTTGCTGTTGATGCAAGCCGGCTTGTTGGATGCCACGCACACCCTGGCGTGGAGCAATCGCTTTTTGTGGCTGTCCTATCTGGTGGGCGGCACCTTGTTTGGGATTGGCATGGTGTTGGCCTCTGGCTGCCCGCAGCGCAATCTGGTGAAGCTTGGCAGCGGCAGCTTGAAAGCCTTGGTGACTCTTTTGGTGGCGGGTGTTACGGCACAAATGACCCTGCGGGGGGTCTTGTCCGAAATTCGGGTGAACCTGCTGGACCCGGCCAGCATCCTGTTGGCCTTTCCACAAGACTTGGGGTCGATACTGGCCCATGTGTCGGGCATGGGCGCAGCGGCGTTGCGGTGGCTGGTACTTGCCGCAGTGCTGGCGTTGTCAGCCCCTTGGTGGTGGAAAAACCGCCACAGCATGGATCGCCAGCAATGGCTGGCCGGCGGCGCGATTGGGCT
>JBBKVN010000303.1:0-2849 GCA_037968455.1 Rhodoferax sp. | reverse complement strand
GCACAGGTGGCCAGTATTCGATTGGCGCAGACAGGCAGCCTTCACTTCCTAGATGAGCCTTCCGAGACCTGGTTTCGCGAGAATTTTTGTCTGCGCCAATCGAATACTGGCCACCTGTGCCAATTGAAGTCTGGCCAGGGGCTAATGCTGGCAGTTTGAATGCCAACTGTGGATAACTATAGCGGTTAGCTGGTTTTGCTGATTTCCTTTCTATTGGATTTCTGCCGGGATTGATCATCAATGGCACATTGCGTAAGGCAGCAGCCCGAAGCTGCTGGCCTTGGTCTTAGTGACGATCAGAACGGATCAGCTTCTTCGATCAGTGGCGCCTCTCCAAGCGCAGCGGTCTTCCTTGATTGCTCCCTGGATTTGATCTTCCCCTTAGCCTCTTTGGAACTGTGCCGGAATCGATAAGAGTCGTTGCCGGTCTCAACTATGTGGCAATGGTGCGTGAGTCGGTCCAGCAATGCCGTCGTCATCTTGGCGTCCCCAAACACACTGGACCACTCTGCAAACGTCAAGTTGGTGGTGATCAGCACGCTGGTGTGCTCATAAAGCTTGGATAGCAGATGGAACAGCAAGGCCCCGCCGGCCTGGCTGAATGGCAAGTACCCCAGCTCATCCAGAATGACCAGATCCAGACGCATCAAGGTCATGGCAATTCGACCCGCCTTGCCACTGGCCTTCTCTTGCTCCAGTGCGTTGACCAGATCTACGGTTGAGTAAAACCGAACCCGCTTGTGGTGTCGTGTCAGACCCGAGATCCCCAACGCCGTGGCCAAGTGCGTCTTGCCGGTGCCAGGCCCGCCAATCAACACCGCATTCTGGGCATCCTGCGTGAACGACAGATCCGCCAATTTTTGGATAAGCGTCTTGTCAACACACGACACGTCGAAGTCAAACCCTGCCAAGTCCCGATGTACAGGGAAGCGAGCAGCCTTCATCTGGTGGGCGATGGAGCGCATGTGCCGGTCCACATCTTCGGCCTGCAACAAGTGCTCAATCAGCCAACGCGAGGGCTCGATGCTGGCACCACCACCTTGCTCCATCAACTCACCCCAGGCGCAGGCCATGCCGTGCAATCGCAACGCCTTAAGTTCAACCTGGACATCGCGTACTGTTTCAATCGGATGATTACTGCGCATGACTCACCTCCAGACCATCTTGGTGGGTGGGACGCAGTCGGTCATAGCGTGCGGTATCGGCTCTTGGGGCATGGGTCAGCTGCAACGCCGTTTGCGCCCGTTCTGGCGTGGCAGGTGTGTTCAGGCGTGCCAGCACATTGCGGACATGCTCGGCACTGACGCTGCCACTCGGTGCTGCACCTTCGAGCAACAACGACACCGCTACCAGTACCGCCTCCAGCCCGGCTTGTGGAACCATGGCCAACACGTCGGCCATGACCCGGTCCCCTCCTGGGTGGCGCAGCAGCGATTGGCGAAGATGCAGTAGCGGCTCTGGCATATCCAGAAACGGCGCGCCGTTTCGCAAGGCCCCCGGCTTTCTTTGCACCAGGTTGATGTAGTGCTGCCAGTCGTAGTTGGTTTGACCGGAGCCGGTCATCCTGGGGTGACGGGCCACGATGTTGTCGTCAGCAGCAACCGCAATGCTATTTGGGTATAGCCGTGTGCTCACCATGTGCCCCGCCCATTCGCATGGCACGGAGTAGCGGTTGCGCGCCACCGCCACTAGGCAGGTGCTACTGACCCTGGCAGATTTCTCAACGTAGCCATCAAAGGGCGCGGGCATGTTCATTAAATGCGGCCTCTCCAACTCCAGCATTTCGGCCACGGTAAATTGCTTGTGGACCGGGTGCGCTGTGTCAGCCCACAAAGATCGGCAACGTTCACCCAGCCAGGTATTGAGTTCAATGAAGGAGCCAAAGCGGCGGGTGCCCGCTTCAATCCAGATCCGGCGACGACTGTCCTGCACATTCTTTTCCACGACGCCTTTCTCCCAGCCTGACGCGACGTTGCAGAAGTCCGGATCAAACAGGTAGTGACTGCACATCGCCGCAAAGCGGGCGTTGACGATGCGGCCCTTGCCCTTCTTGACCTTGTCCACCGCCGTCTTCATGTTGTCGTAGATGCCACGGCGCGTGACCCCACCCAACGCCTGGAAGGACCGGGTGTGGGCATCAAACAGCATTTCATGGCCCTGGCTGGGGTAGGCCACCAACCAGAACGCCCGACTGGCGCACAGCTTCAAATGTGAGACCTGCACCTTGTAGAAGATGCCGCCCACCACCAAGCCTTCATCGCTCCAGTCAAACTGGAACGCCTCACCCAACTCAAAACTCAGTGGCACGAAGGCTTTGCTGGGCAATTTGCCCGACTTCTCGCGCCATGCGCGAATGAAGTTGGTCACCATGCTGTAGCCACCCCGGTAGCCCTGGGCCTGGATCTGCTTGAACAAAGCACGTCCAGTGCGCCTGCCATGCTTGGGCCGATGAGAGTCAGCCTTGAGGGACTGATCCAGTGTTTCTTCAAAGGCGGTTAGTTTGCCGTCAACACTTTCTCTGACGTACTTAGGTACTTTGTCGCCGGGAGCGTTGAGCCACTTCTTGACCGTCGTGCGCGAAAGACCGGTGACCTTCGCAATTGCACTGTGGGAGAGTTTGTCGCGCAGTTTCATGCGCCTGACCTTGCCTATCATTTCCATGGTGATCACCTTTTAAGTACCTGCTGAAATATTCAGCAGGTCAGTGGAACACCCTGGTCAGTTTTGGATTGGCACTTATCCGTTTAGATGGTCAGTTTTCGGCTGGCGGCAACAGGTTGTGCAATTCGATCCCCATTCCGCCTTAAGTGACTGCCGTTTTGAAAACTGGGTTCCGCGCTGGTAGGCAC
>JBBKVN010000302.1:0-3014 GCA_037968455.1 Rhodoferax sp. | reverse complement strand
CAAGCCATCATTGCCGTGGTGGACGCCACGAATCTGCGCATGAACTTGCGCCTGGTACTGCAGCTGCGTCAGCTGGGAAAACCCATGGTCGTGGCGCTGAACATGATGGACGTGGCCCGCGCCAACGGTCTGCACATTGACGCCGAAAAACTGGCTCAAGAGCTAAAGATTCCGGTCGTCCAGACCGTGGCCGTCGACAACAGCCTGATGGGCAGTTGGATGTCGGGCAAATTGGGGCGCGGCACAGACAATGGTCGTGACGCCTTGCTGGAAGCGGCAGTTCAGGCCCTGCGCGTGTCTACCCACCATGACCGCCCCGCTTTGAAAACCCAACCCAACCTGATTGCCTTGCAACAAGAGGTGGCGCGCGTGCTGGCTGTTGCAGTGCCCAAGGGGCCGAGAGTGCAGCGCTTCAACCACGGTATTGACGCCGTTGTGATGCACCCTGTTTGGGGTTTGGTGTTGTTGGCCGCCCTGCTCTTGATGATCTTTCAAGCCGTTTTCTCCTGGGCCAACGTTCCGATGGACGCCATCAAATGGGGCGTGTCCACCACGGGCGAATTCCTGACGGCCCACATGCCACCCGGCTTGCTGCAAAGCCTGCTGGTGGACGGAGTGGTCGCCGGACTGGGTGGGGTGGTCATTTTCTTGCCTCAAATTCTCATCCTCTTCTTCTTTATCCTGCTGCTTGAGAATTCCGGCTACCTGCCCCGTGCAGCCTTTTTGCTCGACAACGTGATGGGCAAGGTCGGCCTGTCCGGTCGCGCCTTCATTCCCCTGCTCTCCAGCTTTGCCTGCGCCATACCGGGCATCATGGCCACCCGCACTATTCCCAACTGGCGCGACCGCTTGGCCACCATCATGGTGGCCCCGCTCATGACCTGCTCCGCACGACTGCCCTTGTACGCGCTGTTGATTGGTGCCTTTGTGCCGGCACGCGACATTGGTATCTTCAATTTGCAGGGGCTGACGCTGTTTGCGCTGTATGTGGCCGGCATCGTGTCTGCCATGGTGGTGGCCTGGGTGTTCAAACGAACCTGGATGAAGAACAGCTACCAGCCCCTGATGCTGGAACTGCCGCCCTACCGCATGCCCAATCTGCGCAACCTGATGCTGGGGCTGTGGCAACGCGCCCTGATTTTTCTGAGCCGTGTGGGGGGCATCATCTTCGCCGTCATGGTGCTGCTTTGGTTCATGTCCACCTTTCCCGGCCCTCCGGACGGCGCCACGGGCGCGGCCATTCAGTACAGCTTTGCCGGCATGCTGGGTCATGCGCTGGAGCCCCTGTTCGCCCCCATTGGTTTCAATTGGCAAATTTCCATTGCCCTGGTGCCTGGCATGGCTGCGCGGGAGGTGGCGGTGGGTGCTTTGGGCACGGTTTACGCCCTGTCTGCAACGGGTGAAGAAACCGCCCAGGCTCTGAGCCCCATCCTGGCCCAAACCTGGTCTGTTGCCACCGCTTACTCTTTGCTGGCCTGGTACGTGTTTGCTCCTCAATGTATTTCCACGCTGGTGGTGGTGAAGCGGGAGACCAATTCATGGCGTTACCCGCTGCTGATGGCCCTCTACCTGTTTGGGCTGGCGTATCTGGCTTCGTTCATCACCTTTCGGCTCGTCAACAGCTTGAATTTGGGCTAAGACCGATGGCTGCTTCCTCGTTTCTATACGACACATTCCAATACCTGAGCGTGGGCGCGCTGGTGACGGGTTGCGCCCTGTATTGCGTTCTAGCTCTGGCGCCCAACGCCATCAAGATCCCGCTGAGAAATGCCTTGCGTCGCTTGCCGTTGCCACAGCAGTTCTCTGAGCAGTTAAGCCGGTCTCAAACCGCAGGAGTATGCGGCTCATCTTGCGGTGGTTGCGCCGCATCGCCAGGCTCTGAAAAGAAGATGCTTTGGCTCCCTCATCGACGCTAAAAAACACCATCACGGCCAGAGCCATTTGGTCGAGATGGCCGCCCAGCTACATCACTGCCCAATGATTATCCAAGGCCATTTCCTGCGGCCAAAGCAACAACGCAGGGGCGTCGGACGGGTGCCAGCGGCCAGCGCCGTTTGCTGCAGCCCTAAAACCCCCACTCGGCGCCGAATCTGAGGGCCACGACCAGTCGGGCCGCAACAAACCGAAGCGATGAGTCGGATGTGTCCCCCCGGTATGCCATGCGTCCGATAGGGCAACGAGGTCATTAAACTCGGCACCAGCCAGACCAAGGAGCACACCCCGTGGTGGGCCAGGGACTTGGAAGCTGCCTGCAGACGAGTGGGATGGCAATAGCAAGCTGGTCAAAGACAGGCCTGCCTGCCCCAGAAAAAGACTGATTTACATACGATTCAAGTTAATTTTGAAATTTATTCTAAATGACAACGATTCGCATTTACAATAATTCAAGTCAATAGCCAGCCACACCGCGCCATTCCATGACGTTTGCGGATTCAGCCAGCCATCCCCCACTCTGAATCAGGCGTCACTATGAAACACACTCAAAAATATCGACCAAATACGGATCTACCGCAGGTGGATATTGCGGGAGCAGCTATTTATTCAATAGCACCTCGGGCAATGCTGCTTCCATTGGGTGCCGCTCTATTGGCGGGATCCATGAGTGCCATGGCCCAACAAGTTGACACAAACGCTGCAGCCACACTTAAACCGGTGATCGTCAAAGAAAAAGCAGAAGCACCGGAAGGTAAAGACGCCTTGCGTGCGACCACCACCAGCATTGGCAAAGGCCAACAAGCACTGCGCGATATCCCTCAATCGGTCACCGTAGTCACCGAAAAACTGGTCGATGACCGCAACCTCGACACCTTGAAAGACGTGCTGCACAACACAGCCGGGGTCACCTTTCAGGCCGCCGAAGGCGGCGAAGAAGACATTCGCCTGCGTGGCTTTTCCCTGGCAACCTCGGGCGATATTTTTGTAGACGGCTTGCGCGACCCCGCGTTTTACGACCGCGACACCTTCAACAACGACCGCATTGAGCTGCTACGTGGTTCAGCCTCCATGCTGTTTGG
>JBBKVN010000301.1:0-6515 GCA_037968455.1 Rhodoferax sp. | reverse complement strand
GATTACGAGGAGTGGGACCAGGCCTTCGCCGTCAACCGTCTGCTGGGTTCGGCCACGCTGGATCGGCTGCGCCATAACGCTTATTGCCTGGAGCTCGATGGTCCGTCCTTCCGGGCGCCTCAGTTGTTGCCAAAGTCAGGCAAGACCGGCACCAAAAAAGAGGCAAAATCCACCATTGTTTAACCCCCTTCGGGGTGTCGTTTTAGCTACTGTTCGTGGCTCCATTACGCCGAACATCGGTGGCTCCATTACGGCGGTCAGTGACACCGGGTCATCAACACCTTGCTGGAGTCGCACAGCCGCTCGTCCACCGTGGCCAAGCGGCTGCAGACCTTTCGCCAGCGGGTGATCATTTTGGTCATGCTGCTGGTATTGATGCAGGTGGCTGGTGTGTTTGACAACGCCTGGGCTTTTCTCTCAACCGCGCTGCTGGCCGTGGCGCTGGGCTTTGTTGCTGCCTGGAGCATTTTGAGCCATGCCACCTCGGCGGCAGTGTCCAGCGGGCCCACCGCCTCAGAAACCAAGTAGCAATGATGTTGGCCTTCGGTGCAGCACGGCATCCCAATCCATTGAGGAATCATCACTGGCTGTTTTGAAAATGGCGGCGGTCAAAATCAGCCTACCGTAGTGCTGCAATCATGGTGGACCTTATTGTTTCGACCTGGCTCGAACGGTCTGGAAAAGGTCATTCTCGTCAACAACCACTTAAGTTCTCAACAGGATCTAGCGTGACCCTAGGACGCTGCCCGCACGACAAGAACCGCATTCGTACCACCGAAGGCAAACGAGTTTGACAACATGGTTTTGACAGTCGTGCTGGTACGGGTCGCGTTGGGTACATAGTCCAGGTCGCACTCGGGGTCTGGCGTATGCAGGTGCAGGGTTGGCAACACCACGCCATGGTGCATGGCCAGCAGCGACAACATGCATTCAAGTGCAGCTGTCGCACCCAACAGGTGTCCGTGCATCGCCTTGGTGGCACTCACGGGAATGCCGTAGGCCCTGTCACCAAACACCAACTTGATCGCAGCAGTTTCCACCGGATCATTGGCCAGTGTGCCGGTGCCATGGGCATTGATGGCATCAATCGCACAGGCTTCCAGTGCCGCCGATTGCAGTGCCGCCCGCATGGCTTGCGCCTGGCCCTCCACACTGGGGCGGGTGATGTGGCCGATATCCGTGGTCACCCCATACCCCAACACCTCGCCGTGAATCGTGGCCCCGCGTGCTACCGCGCTGTCCCAGGGTTCAAGCACAACCATCGCCGCGCCTTCGCCCAGCACCATGCCACTGCGGTCCTTCGAGAATGGCTTGCACGATCTGGCTGGGTCATCTACATCCACTGTTGCCAGCGTGTGCAATGCCTCCCAGGCTTTCAGAGAACCAAACGAGAGAGGGGCCTCGGCCCCACCGGCAATGGCCAGATCGAGGCTGCCGCTGGCAATGCGCAACCAGGCCTCGCCAATGGCCACGGCAGACGATGAACAGGCCGTTGAATAGGTCAGGCTGGGCCCCCGAAAATTGTGTTCGACGGCAATCCACGCGGCGCTGGCGTTGTGCATGCCCATCAAGATCGTGAACGGCTTGATGCGGTCCGAGGCCTCGCCGTATAGCGTCTGGTAGCCATCGTCATTGGACTGCGATCCGCCCATGCCTGTGCCGACAAAGGTGCCGGCCCGGCTTGGGTCCACCGCTTCGCGGTCGCAATGAGCATCGGCAAACGCTTGCCGGGCGGCCACCAGTGCGAACTGGCTGGAGCGGTCGAGCATGCGCAGCTTGGGTGGCTCAAAATGGGCCGCAGCGTCAAAGGCGACGGTTGCTGCCAGTGGCGCGTTCAACCGCTGAGCAAACGGCGCCTTCAGGCGGTGGATGCCAGAGTAGCCGCTCGCTGCGTTGCCATAGACCTCCGCCACGGAACAACCGAGTGGCGACACCACCCCCATACCCGTGACGGCGACACGTCTCATGTGACCGGCATGCCAGGGGTCACGGCTCCGTCAGGTTGGGTAGCAGTGCCGTGCTGCGCCAGGATGAGTTCATCAATGAAGCGCACCACATCGCCCAGGGTCAGCAATTGCACCGAGTCGGGCGACAGTGTGATGTGGAATTCGTCCTCCACATTGAACAGCAGTTCGGCGATGCCGAGCGAGTCAATGCCAAGCGCCTCCAATGGCGCATCCAGCGTCAACTGGTTGGGGTCGAGTTTGTAGTCTTTGACCAGAATGGTGCGAAGATGTTCAAAAGTGGTCGTCATGTCATGCTCCTTGCTGCCTGATGGCGTGGTCACAAAATCCGTCTTCAATGGCTATAGCGGCCGGGTCGGCGGCGCAGCGGGTCTTGCCGCCCCAACCCGCACCCAAGGTCAGCAGTGCCGGCCAGCGCTGCATCAGGGCCAACACGGGCTCGGCCAGAACGGGTCGCATCGCGATATGTGCAAACAAAGCGGCAAGCCGCAAACGCGCGGCAAAGGCGTGACGCCACTTCGTCGCATAAATGCGCGCAAGCTCTCGTTGCCAGACCGGGTCTGACAATCCCGGCCCCGGCGCGCCATGGCGCAGCTCTGCGCACAGGAGCCAGGCCGACTGCAATGCCATGCTCATGCCTTCGCCAATGATGGGATGAGCCTCGCCGGCAGCATTGCCAATTCGAAAAATGTCATCCCCCTGTCGGAGGTGGATGCCAGTATCTAGTGGGCCGGCGGCCAGCCAGGTGCCCTCACGGGTGGCTCCCTGCAACGCCGTCTTGACCCCGGAACACTGCTCCTTAAGCAGCGTCTCAATCACATCCCCAGCACTCAGACCGGGGGATGTGCGCCGACTCGCTTCGAGCTGATCGCGGCGGATGCAGCAAGCCAGCGTGGTGATGCCGCCGTCGGCCCTGACCATGCCCCCATAACCGCCCCTGAATGCCAGCACGGGCAGCAAACCATTTTGCAGGCTGCCCTGGCGAAAGTTGGCCTTGAAGGCCAACAAATCAGAGGCACGATGAACGCGGCTGCGCCGCACCCGCGCAGATGGCAGTGGCTCCCAGGAACCATGGGCGTCAATCAGCACCGCAGCGCGCAGCGTCAGCAGCGTTCCGGTGTTCGTGGCGCGGACGTCGCAGCGCCAGTTTCCAGCAGAACCGTTCATGCGCAATGCAGACCAGGGTTGCATGACGTGCACGCCCGTCAGACGGGCCTGATCAATGAGCAGCGTGTCGAGTGTTTCCCGACCCAAAGCCCGACCCCATGGGTATTTCTCATGCGTGGCAGCAGGCAGATCGGCGAGCACCTCGCGCCCGCCGTGCATCAGGGCCACTTGACGCAATTCCGGACCGGCCGCCGTTTCAAACAGGGCGCCGATCCCCAGTGCCTGCAACAGAGGCAGGTTGCTGGCGGCGATGCATTCGCCACACACCTTTCGGCGCGGAAAATTCTGCTTCTCAATCAGCGCTACCGACCACCCACCACGCGCCAGCAAGATGGCCGCCGACGACCCGGCAGGTCCGCCACCGATGATGACCGCATCAAATTCGGTTTTCATTGGGCAACTCCCAAGCGCTCGGCGCAAAAACAATGGCTGAACAGGCCTGCCGCGCGCTCCTGGATTCGCCAGGGCTCGCCTTGTGCCGGCCAAAGTGCACTGAGCTCCTGGCCGAGGAACCCGGCGTGCACGCTGAGCACTGCATCCTCACGTGTGACGGCATTGGCGCCGATCACGCCGGTTAGGTGGCTACCCACCAGCGCCAGCCAGTCACGGCGTGGCTCGCAGGCCAGCAGCCGATCGCTTTTTTGCGCGATGGCTTGCATCAATCGGGCAAGCTGTTCCCCTTCAAAATGGTGCAAAAACAGGTTGGCGACAACCAAGTCCCAGCGCTGGTGTGCGTTCGCCGGCAGCTTAGGGCTGCCCCCGGCGGCCCAGTCCAGTACATCGCCCACTTCTGTCGCCACTGTCCAGCCAAGCGCCCGGTAACTGGCGACGGTGGACGGTGTGACTAGGGCCTGGCGGTCCAGCAGCGTCAGTGCCACCTTGGGCCAGGCGCCGGTGAGGGCCTGCGCCACCCCCAGCATGAGGCTACCATCGCCCGCGCCGATTTCCAGCATACGCAAAGGTTCGACCTCATGACGTGACAGCTTCATGGCCTTCAATGCACGCAGAATGATCGTTCGGGTGCCCATGGCCCGGTGAACGCGCCGAAGATCCCGGCGCGAGCGAATGGCACTGGGGTCATCATGGGGCAAGCCGTCAAGTGCTTCGGCGCCAACCACTCGGGGCATCATGAACTGACCTCCAGCAAAGCGCCATGGCAACTGAAACCCGCACCAAACGACGACAGCCACCACCAGCCGTCTGGCGCATGGTCAGCCAGCGCCGCTTCAAGCACAAAGTAGACAAACGCACTGGATAGGTTGCCATATTCGTGCAGCATGGCTGCGCTGTATCGCAAGTCTTGGGGCCCAAGCCCGAGCTCGCGCTCAACTGCCAACAACACATCGCGGCCACCCGCGTGCATGATCCACGTGTTGACATCCGCTATCCGCAAGCCAGCGCGCCCCAGCACCGTCTTGAGAACCCGATGGGCGTAGTCCGCCGCCAGGCCTGGCACGGCGCGGCTCAAGACGTTGCGCAACATGCCATCGCGCTGCTCGAACATCAGCGCTTTTCGCTCGGCCGGGTTGATCAATGAAGTGCTGTCGGTCCACTCAATGCGGCGACCTGCCGCACCGGGTTGGCCGGACACCACCGCTGCCCCGGCTCCATCACCAAACAGGCAGGCACTGATCAGCACCCCGGGGTCGTTGTCGAGGTACATCGCCGCGCTGCTGACTTCCACGCAAATAGAAAGCACATGGGCGCAGGTGTTGCTAGTCAATAAGGCGCGTGCAAGTTGAAGATTGGGCAAAGCTGCGGCACACCCCTGCCCCACGAGATCAAACGCCTGCACGTCAGCGCGCAGACCCAGGCCTTCAACCGCGTAGCCAGAGAGCCCGGGGCACAGGTAGCCGGTGCAGGTGCTGACCACCACCGCGTCGATGTCAAGCGCGTTCAAGCCGGATCGAGCCAGCGCTCGTTGACCAGCGGTGACGGCAAGCGTGGGTGCGTGTGCAAGAAAACGCTTGGCCAGCGTGTTCGGGTCGATCTGGAAGACTTCGTCCAGCGAATCCACCGCGAGACGGCGCGCCTCGATGCCATTGTCTCGCTGAAGGACCGTGCGGGCGACAAAGTGTGCGCGGGCATTAAGCCGCGCAATCCATTCGGACTGCTGGAACGCGAGCAGGCACTCAGTTTTGGTGTAACGCGCCGGCGGCGTGGCCGTTCCCACGCCACGAAAATACATGCTCGCAGGCAAACGGGATTCCGACATCATCAACTCACCGACACGCTCATCGGCAATGGCCTGGGCAGCGGACCCGGCGGCGGTGATGGCGGCAGGGGCAGCGGTGGCAAGCGCTCTGGCGACGGCGACGGCAATTCAGTGTGTGCGTTTATTTTTCCCATCAGATTTCACCCTCTTTCCTATATGGGGCCAGCAGGCGGCGCTGACATGACTCACCGCAGTGATCCAGTTTATCGAAAGGCCATTGTTTGTGCCACCAAACCCGCCTGTCTGTGTGTTGGCGCACAAAAGAGCAAGTGCCGAACGTGAACCGTTTGCCGGTGTCGATGCGCATGGCCACCGCGCCGGGCGAACTTTGGGAAAAAATCATGGGGTGGCCAGCAGAACCAACCACCGGCCCAAGAGCACCCACATTGCCGCGCCGCCATTCTTCACCACGTTCACTATCAAAAATGAAGCTGCTCACGCAATAAGCATGGGGGCTAGAGGCCTAAAAGGCTCTGGATCCACGCGAAATGCGTCGTCTCGACGTTGATGGGTGTTTCCATCACCACTGACCCTATTTATCCGGCCAGCACCCTCCAGGAGAGTTCTCCATCTGGGCCGGGACTGCTCGGGCACGGCATTTTGGCGTTTGTCCTGCCGCACCCGCTGCAAATCGACCGCGTTTAGTTGGGCGCGACTTCTTTGTAGTCGCCCACCGAAGCTTGGATCACTTCACGGGCGATCACAGTTTCTTGTTCGGTTTGGGCGTGCACCACCAACACCGTCTGGTCGCTGGCAATGGCATCACGCACCAAGTCTGACAGCCAGCCTTCTTTGATGTCTGCACCCGTCTTGATACTGTCGTCCGCGCCTTTTGTGGCACCCACGGTTGCCCCAAGCAAGCCGCCAATGCTGGCGCCCCAACCCAGCATCACCAGCGGGGCCAGCAACGGACTGGCAATGAACAAACTCACATTGGCTGCAACTAGCCCGACCTGCGCCAGGCCGCCAAGGCCAGCGCCCACAGCCGTGCCGATGGTGCCGTCCACCAGCACATCTTTCAGCACGGCGTTGCTATCCTCTTCCGGTACCGGGGCAAGCGCCGGGGTATCGGTGTCAAACAGCTGCAGCCGCTCGCGTGGCACGCCGCGCTCAATGAGCGTGGTGAAAACGCTTTGCGCCGTTTCACGGTTGGCAAAAAAGCCCGACAC
>JBBKVN010000300.1:0-8153 GCA_037968455.1 Rhodoferax sp. | reverse complement strand
GGTGCGAGTGCCTCTTTGAATGCCACGGCCTTCGCTGCAATCACATGCATCAGCGGGCCGCCTTGCAGGCCGGGGAATATGGCGCTGTTGATCGCTTTTTCGTGTTGGGCCTTCATCAGAATGATGCCGCCACGGGGGCCGCGAAGACTTTTGTGGGTGGTGGATGTCACCACGTCGGCGTGCGGGACAGGGTTTGGGTAGAGTCCGGCGGCAATCAGGCCCGCGTAGTGAGCCATGTCCACCATGAAGATGGCGCCTACGTCCTTGGCGACTTTGGCAAACCGTTCAAAATCGATGCGCAGGCTGAAGGCGGACGCTCCGGCAATGATCAGCTTGGGTTTTGATTCGTGGGCTTTGCGCTCCATCGCGTCATAGTCGATGTCTTCTTGCTCGTTCAATCCATAGCTAACGACGTTGAACCACTTGCCGCTCATGTTGAGTGCCATACCGTGGGTCAAGTGACCACCTTCAGCCAAGCTCATACCCATGATGGTGTCACCCGGCTTCAGAAATGCCAAGAACACGGCTTCATTCGCCGACGCACCACAGTGTGGCTGCACGTTAGCGGCTTCAGCGCCAAAAATTTGTTTCACGCGATCAATAGCCAATTGCTCGGCCACGTCAACGTATTCGCAGCCACCGTAATAGCGTTTGCCTGGGTAGCCTTCAGCGTACTTGTTGGTGAGTTGTGTGCCTTGCGCGGCCATGACGGCGGGTGAGGCGTAATTCTCGCTGGCAATCAGCTCAATGTGGTGCTCTTGACGGGCGTTTTCAGATTGAATGGCCGCGAAAAGCTCAGGGTCAGTTTGCTCGATGAGGATGTTTCGGTTGAACATGGCAGTCCTATAAGACGGTCGACCTGTGAATCATCTTGTATGAAACCAGGGCTGCCCAGGCGAACGGCTGATCGCACAGGCCCAATGGCCTTGTGCGGTACGCTCCCCCGTGGTGTTCCCACTTCAGTGCTCAATGCCTAGACGGCAGGGCACCTATCGCCAGTCGCGTACTTCTTGAGTTTACCTGACCAAGCAAGAGTCAAGGCGCTTGCAGGTCACCGCTGTTCAAGAGTTGAGCGGGGCGGTCATTTCAGAAGGTGTGTCATTGACCAAAACCGGCGTCGGCGGGGTTGGTGGCGCCACTTGCTGAATGACTCGTCCCGTTGCAATCAGTTCGAGTCGAGCGTACTCCGCCATGACTTTCGCGGAATAGCCTCCGTCATTGTCCAGGTTGGCAGCGCCGACGTAATAGCGAAGTCCACCTTGAATAGAGCCTGCACGCTTGATACAGTCTTCAAGCACTTTAACGCCGACGCGCAAATTGGACAAGGGATCGAAGGCTGCAAACTTGCCGCCAAAGTTCTCATACTTTTCACTATGGATCGTGGTCATGACCTGCATCAGTCCTTGTGCTCCCACGTGGCTTTGAGCAAATGGATTGAAGCCAGATTCAATGGCCATGACCGCCAGAATCAGCGTGGGGTC
Organism: Rhodoferax sp.; assembly: GCA_037968455.1. Lineage (GTDB taxonomy): Bacteria > Pseudomonadota > Gammaproteobacteria > Burkholderiales > Burkholderiaceae_C > Rhodoferax. Next base: position 6,672 of record JBBKVN010000300.1, on the reverse strand, counting down.
AATCTTGGTGCGCTGACCGATCTGGTAGGCCTCTGACACCAGTGCGCTGATGGGCTCGGGGGCGACAGAGTATTTCTTGCTTAGCCAGAACGCCACTGCAGCCTGCCGTTTGGGCAGGTCACGTGGGTTGCTGGCGGTCGCACGCTCAATCGCGTCGACTTCAGTTGGCAGTCCAGTGAGCTCAACCTGGCGGGTTTGCAGCCAGCTGAACAGTTTGACTTCCCCGACTTGACGCAAGGTTGGCTGTGCGGTCAGGGCAATGGCTGCAAAAATCACAGTCAAGCCAATCAGGGCAAAACTGCTGTGTGTAATTTCAAAGAATCCGCGGGCAATAACTGATGCGAGTGATCGCAGGCCCACGGTAATTTTTTCTGATGCGTTCATAGAACTTCCTTCGTTCGCGCGGGGAGCAAGTTCGAACTGCTTGCAGCTCGTCACTCACAACACCTCGGTTGAGTGGGTACGCGTTCAATATCCTGCGGGTTAGTTCATGCGTTGTGCAGAGAATTGAATATGCCGGGGTCGGCATCGGGTACGGGTTATCCCTTGGCATTTTCGCTGGGACGGCGGATTCTAGGGGGATTGTATATACCAAGTCAACAATATCAAATGAGATTGATATAACTGAAAGTTAAAAAATAGACAGCCCGTTGCCCTATTTTGGGGGCGGGCAATCAACCGCGATGGTTGGTTGTCCGCTTTGAGGGAAAGTCTACTGCAGGCTTTCCGGGTTGGGCGGCACCATGGCTGCAATGATGTCGCTCATGCTGATGGTTCCCATCAGTTTGCCTTTGCTGTTGACGACATTGGCAGAATCTTTGCCCTCGACGCTGAGCAAACGAGCAACCTCTTCAATGACCAAACTGACGTCGACGGTTGGGCCATCCACGGCTGGGCCCTGACTCATCAACGTGCGACAGCGAATGACGCGTCCGCGGTTGACATCTTTAACGAAACTGGCAATGTACTCATTGGCGGGTTTGAGAACAATCTGTTGCCCAGTTCCCTGCTGAACCGCTTCTCCATCGCGCAAAATCGCAATGCGGTCGCCCAAGCGAAGCGCCTCGTCCAGATCGTGGGTGATGAACACGATTGTTTTTCCAAGCTCTTGTTGCAGGTCCAGCAGCACAGACTGCATATCGCTTCGAATCAGTGGGTCCAGCGCGGAAAACGCCTCGTCCATCAGCAAGATCGGTGCATCATTGGTGAGTGCCCGAGCCAGGCCTACCCGCTGTTGCATCCCTCCGGAGAGTTGGTTCGGGTAGTTGTCTTCGTACCCTTTGAGTCCGACGCGCTCGATCCACCGCATGGCAGCTTCACGTCGCTTCTTCCGGGCAACTTTTTGGACCTGCAATCCATATTCGGCGTTTTCCAGCACGGTGAGGTGTGGGAAAAGGGCGAACTTCTGGAAGACCATGGCGGTTCGCTCCCGGCGAAAGCGCTGCAGCTGATCATGGTTCATTTTGAGCACATCCTGATCGCCCGCCAGCAACTCACCAGCCGTCGGGTCGATGAGTCGGTTGATGTGCCTGATGAGTGTGCTTTTCCCCGAGCCTGACAAGCCCATTACGACCTGAATTTGCCCGGCGGGCATGTCGATGTTGATATCGCGCAGGCCCAGCACGTGGCCATGATCGTCACGCAATTCTTGTTTGCTCATGCCCTGACGAACTGCGTCAATGTATTTGTCCGGCGTTGGACCAAAGATCTTGTATAGATTTTTGATCGAAATGCCGATCGGTGGCTTAGATACGCCAGTGATTGTTGGTGTCAAATTTGCTTCAGCCATGAACGACCTCCAAATGTTTTTGCAGGCGTTTTCCGTAGGTTTGAGAGACGCGGTCGAAAATAATCGCAATCCCCACAATGGCCAGTCCATTGAACATACCCATGGTGAAATACTGGTTTGCAATGGCTTTCAGCACCGGTTGCCCCAATCCTTGAACGCCGATCATGGAGGTGATCACAACCATGGCCAGTGACAACATGATGGTTTGGTTGATTCCTGCCATGATGGTTGGAAGCGCCAACGGAAGTTGCACCTGAACCATTTTCTGCCATGTGGATGTGCCAAAAGCGTCGGCCGCCTCCAGCAGATCTGTGTCCACCAAACGTATCCCCAGATTGGTAAATCGGATGACTGGCGGAATGGCATAGACAACCACAGCAATCATGCCTGCAACCCGACCGATCCCAAGCAGCATCACAACCGGAATCAGGTAGACGAAGCTGGGCATCGTTTGCATCACGTCAAGCGCCGGGTTAATGGTCTTTTGCAGGCGGTCCCAGCGACTCATGGCAATGCCAATGGGCAGGCCAAGCGCTAAAGCGACGACGGTACAGACGAAAATCATCGAAATGGTTTTCATCGTGTCGTTCCACATGCCAAAGTAGCCAATCACCAACAGCGTCAGAACGGTTCCGATGACGATCTTTGTTGAACGAGAGGCCAACCAGGCAATCAAGGCAATGACGCCAACGACGACCGGCCAAGGCGACTGAGTGAGCAGTCGCTCGGAGTACATGAGGAAGTCGCGCAGCGGATCAAATAGTCGCTCCAACGTTTCTCCGTACTCGCGCGAAAATGTTCGAAAGGTGCCATCAATGGCCCTTCGCATGGCGCTGAGTTGCTCAGCCCCCATGCTTGGAAATTCCTTCAAGAAACTCATAAAGATTAAAGCGTTGCCTTGATCTTTGTGGCGACTTCTGGAGAAACCCAGTCAGCCCACACTTCTGGTTGCTCTTTCAGGAAGTGCTTGGCACCATCCGAACCAGTCGCTTGGTTGTCACTCATCCATGCGAGCAACTGGTTGACCGTTGCGTTGCTCCAGCTGCGCTTTGCCAAGTATTCATAGGCAGGACCTCCGGCTTTTTGGAAGCGGTCCGTGACCACGGTCACGACTTCTGACTTGGCCCAATCGGTCTTGACCGGCTTGTCGCAATCCGCTTTGGAGTTGCAGTTTTCAAAGCCTTCCTTGTCGAATGGCACGCCAGCATCCAGTTTGACCATCTCATACTTGCCAAGGATGGAAGTCGGTGCCCAGTAGTAGCCCAACCAGCCTTCTTTACGCTCGTAAGCTTTGGCAATGGAGCCGTCCAGACCTGCGGACGATCCGGTGTCGATCAGGACAAACCCTTTCTTCGCTGCTTCCCACGCTTTGAAGGCATTTCCTGTCGTTAACTGGCAGTTCCAGCCGGACGGACAGTTGTGCAATCCGCCTTTGCCTTTGTTCTCTGATGCGGGGAACAACTCGGGGTGCTTCAAGGCGTCGTCAATGGTCTTGATGGTGGGGTTTGCGTCAGCGAGGTACTTGGGAATCCAGATGCCTTCGACGCCGCCGTCTTTCAATGCGGTGGCTGCGTAGTGCAGGGTGCCGGCTTTTACCGCGGCATCCAGGGGTTGGCGAACCGCGTTAATCCAGGCCTCGGGAGCGACGTCTGGCTTTCCTTTTTCCATCATGGCTGTCAAAGTGGGCATGGTGTCGCCGGGTACAAGTTCGACATCGCAGCCAAAACCATTGGTCAGAATGATGTTGTCAATATGGGCTAGTACCTCGGCGGATTGCCAGTTCATATTAGCAACCGAGACTTTGCCGCAGGCCTGGGCAGCCGCCATGGCAACCGCTGGCGCCGCCTCTACGGCCACAGGCGCTTCTTCTTTCTTGCTGCAGGCGGCAAGCACCACAACAGTTCCCAGGACAGCCATAGATAGATTGCGAGTTGATTTGGTCATTTTTTCTCCGTTAATTGAACAAGGCCGGCGGCCAATTCGCCCCGAGGATCGGGACGAATTGGCGTTTTGCCAAGCATTCAAGAATGCCGCCCCCCTTTAAAGAGCGCGCAACGCATACAAGAATGGTGTTAAAAATATATATTTGAGCAAACGTATTATAACTAATGTATATCAAGCGTCAAGTACATAACTTTTGGTAATGCGTTTGACGGGCTGACTCGGTCGTAGTGTTGCGGTCTCAGGCTCAGCTGTTTGAACGGTGATAGCAGCTATGAAGTGACCTGTTGCCGGCGCGCCCAGGCGTGCTGGCAATGCAGACCCAGTACTCAGGGGCGTTCAGGCTGGCTGATCGCAGTTATTTGCATTCCGTGCTGGATTGGCTATGTGTCGCCGAGTCACGGACATCATGGGGGAAACCAGTACGGCCTGCCATGAGCAGGCCTTGGGTGTTGCGCAAGTGGGGGAGGCCTGTCTCGCAAATGGACCAGTCAACCCAGCAAAACGCAGCCTGGTCGAAGAAGTGGCGGCTGCAGCAAGCAGTCTGCGGTCACAGGCCAATGATTTGGTGCAAGTGGTTGCTGTATTTAAGTTAGGCGCAGATACACAGGGGCGTGCCGCCATGCCGGCGGCAATGCGCTCACATCAGCTCAATGTCGCGTCGTTCAAAGGCACTGACCGTCGGGGCAGCGGGGTTGCAAAGGGCGCTGCTGCTCGAAGTTCGGTTGCCCAACCTTCCCGTGCGTCGGCTCCAGCTGCGGCCAAGAAGGATGCCAATGGCGCAGTCATCGGATGATGATTGGACGTCGTTTTAGCCTCAATTTGACCCTCCAGATAGCCTGGCGACGCCGTTGAGTTCGTGGCGGCGCTGCCCCGTTTGGGCCTTTCTGATAGCGTCTCGCCAGGCTTTTATTGCGCCGTCAATGCCCGTCCTGTCAAAAGATGATCAGGCGCATCCTTCCTTTCACTGCATTTAGCGGCGAAAATAGCGGTTCTGCCCCGTTTTCAATGTGACGGGTGTTTTTATTTTTGCGTCTGCGATTCATGTTCCCTTTCACTTCTCTCAATAAAGCTGCCCCTACTCCAGAGGTGACTGCTGTCCCGGCGAAATCCGTTGAAGCGCATCCGCTGGATGCCCTGACTGGCGGCGCCTTTTCTGCTCAAACTTCGGGCGAGCGCATGACGCGCATTCGTGAATGGCTGGCCAGCGAGCCTGCCGCCGACCAAATGCAGGCCGTTTTCAAAGACCTCAGCGTCAAAGACAAGGGTGCAGCAAAATTGCTGCGTGAAAAGCTGGACGAGATCAAGCGCAGTAAAAATCAGGAATCTATTGCCCAAGAGTGGGCTGACAAGGCGCAGGCCTTGGTCGCAGCCACTAAGCTCAATATTGCCGACGCCTTGGCGTGGCAGCGAGATGCCGCCAAAGCTGGCGCACCGCTGAGCAAAGAGCCGTTGTCCACTTTGAAGGGGCAACTGGCGGACCGTATCAAGGGCGTGGAAGACCTGCAGCACCGGGTCCAGGTGCAACGTGAGGCCGCGGTGTTGTTGGCTCAGCGTATTGAGGTCCTGTCAACCAAGTCCTGGCGCGACGCGCAGGGGGTTTTGCCTGCTTTGAGCGGCGATGTGGACAACTGGCAGGCCCAAGCCGATGCCTTGTTGAGCGATAGCAACTGGCCCAGTGTTGATGCCAAGTTCCCTCCATTGCTGGACGCCTCCAAGGCGCAACTTTTGGTGGTGTGGGATGCGTTCAACAGCGCGCTGACATTGGCTGCCACTGCGTCGGACGACGCTTCTGCTCCCCTGCCACCCGTGCCGGTGTGGGCGGATGAGTTGCGAGTTCAACGCGGTATTCCACTGGAGGCGGCCAAACCCCCAAAACAGAAGCTGGACCCTGAAATCAAGGCCAAAGCCACATCAGTTGTACGTGATGCGCTCTCAAAAGTGGAGCGGGAAGTCGCTGAAGGTCATGGCAAGGCCAGTGCTGGCGCGGCCTCGGCGTTGCGCAATGCGCTGAAAGAGTTTGGCAAGATCATCGACGACAAGCTGGAGAACCAGGCCCATGCGGCGCTGGCAGCGGCTGGTGAGCTGGAGGGCTGGCAGCGTTGGAGCGCCGACCAGGTGCGTGAGGACCTGGTGGCCAAAGCCGAAGGCTTGCTCAAGCGTCCCGACGGTCAGGCCGTGGGCGGACGAAAAATGCAGGAAAGCCTGCGGACCTTGCGTGATCAGTGGAAACAAACTGACCAAGGTGGCGTCCCCAACCATGGCCTTTGGAAGAAATTTGACGATGCCTGCAACGAAGCGCATAAAGTCGTTGAAGTTTGGCTGGAAAAGGTCAAGACTGAGTCGGCCGAACACCGCGCTCATCGCCTGGCGTTGATCGAAGAGGTCAAGGCTTGGGCTGAAGCCAACACCACCGCGCTGGACGACGACTGGAAAGGCTTCAACCGCCTCCTGCATCAATTTGGTGACCGCTGGCGCGACAGCGGCCATGTGGGCGAGAAAGCCTTTGCAGAATTGCAACCGCAATGGAAAGCCGCGATCAACGCCGCTGCTGCACCGTTGGAAGCCTTGCAAAAGCTCAGCCTGACGCGCCGCCACGCCATGATTGACGAGGCCAAATTACTGGGTGCTCAACCCGAGTTGCGTGTCGATGCCGTCAAGGCCTTGCAGCAACGCTGGCAAGCAGAAGCCCATGGCGTGCCGATTGACCGTCGTCAAGAGCAAAAACTGTGGGATGCCTTTCGCAAGCCCATTGACGAAGCCTTCAATCGCAAGACCATTGAGCGCGAAAAAGCCGCTGAAGCCCTGGGTGAGCGTGACAAAGTGGTGTTGGATGCCGCCAAAGCGTTGCAGCAGGCCAACGCGTCGGGCGATGCTCAGGCCATCCGCCAAGCCATGAATGAGCTTGATGCCGCACTGCGTGGGCAGGCGCAAGCCAAGGC
>JBBKVN010000299.1:0-2662 GCA_037968455.1 Rhodoferax sp. | reverse complement strand
TTCGGGCGATTTACGGGAACGACGGCAGTGAGGCTTGGTGCACGGTCAATCAGCCGTCAAGGTTCTTTTCTTACCGGCGGGACGGCGTTACCGGTCGATTCGCCGCTTGCATTTGGTTGAGCTAAATGTCGCTCAGCCAATTCCGCAGCTTCCCGCGCCTTGATTGCGCGCCGTCTCGCGGGGGATCGCATCAGGTAAACCACCAGTGCGACTGGTCCCAAGCCATAAAGTACGAAAGTAATGATGGCCCCAAGAACAGTTCCGTTGGAATTGGTGGCCTCGGCGACCGCCATCATGAGGGCAACGTAGATCCAAGCAATGGGAATAATGTACATGTCTGAGTTTTTTGCCGCTGTAAAAGAAGTCTGAGTCAGGAAATTAGTGGGATACGTCTAAGATACTAGGGTGCTAATTGAAAGCCCGAAACAGGAGGAAACAGAATGAGCCAGGAAATGCCTGAGATGTGGTCACAGTCCGCGCAACAATTTCAGCAGACTTTAAAGGAGAATTGGTCGAAGGCCTTTCAGTCGCTTCAGAATATGGATCTTGGTGTCAACACCGGCGCCTCTGGGGCCGGTCCGGCAACCCCAAAGCTCAGCTTTTCCCCCGAGAAAATGCAGGAATTGCAGCAACAGTACCTCCGTGATGCCGCAGAGCTATTGACACCTGGTGCAAGCACGTCTTCGACCACCGGTGACAAGCGATTCGCTGGACAGGCTTGGGCCGCCAATCCTATTGCTTCGTTTTCAGCCGCCGCCTACCTTTTGAATGCCCGTACCTTGATGAGCATGGCTGAAGCGGTGGAAACTGATGACAAGACACGGGCTCGTATCCGATTTGCATTGGAGCAAGTGACGGCGGCGGCTTCGCCCAGCAATTTCATGGCGCTCAATGCCGATGCGCAAAAGAAAGCCATCGACACCAAAGGCGAGAGCATCGCCAAAGGCATTCAAAACCTGTTACATGACCTGAAGCAAGGTCATGTTTCAATGACAGACGAAAGCGTCTTCGAGGTTGGCAAGAACGTGGCGACCACCGAAGGCGCCGTGGTGTTTCAAAATGATCTGTTTCAACTGATTGAATACAAACCCCTGACCGCCAAGGTCTACGAAAAGCCGTTTTTGCTGGTGCCGCCGTGTATCAATAAGTTCTATATTTTGGACCTCCAGCCTGAGAACTCACTGATTCGCTACGCGGTCGCACAGGGGCACCGGACATTTGTGGTGAGTTGGCGCAACCCGGATGCGACTTTGGCTGGGAAAACTTGGGATGACTACGTCGAAGGCGCCGCTATCGAGGCCATCGCAGTCACGCAGCAGATCACTGGCGCCAAAACCATTAATGCGCTGGGTTTCTGTGTCGGCGGAACCATCTTGGGTTCGGCCGCAGCCGTATTGGCTGCACGGGGTGAAAAACCGCTGGCCAGCATGACACTCTTAACGTCCATGCTTGATTTTTCAGATACCGGCATTCTCGACGTGTTTATTGACGAAGGTTTTGTTCAGTATCGTGAGAAGGAGATGGGAAAGGGCGGCCTAATGAAGGGGCAAGACCTCTCCAGCACCTTCAGTTTCCTGCGGCCCAATGATCTGGTCTGGAACTATGTGGTGGGCAACTACCTCAAGGGCGAGACGCCGCCTCCATTTGATTTACTGTACTGGAACAGCGATTCCACCAATCTGCCAGGGCCGTTTTACGCCTGGTACTTGCGTAACACTTACCTCGAAAACAACTTGGTGAAACCTGGCAAGGCTACGGTTTGCGGCGAAAAGATTGACTTGGGCGGTTTGGATATGCCGGTCTATATCTATGGCTCGCGTGAAGATCACATTGTTCCTATCGGTGGCGCCTATGCGTCCACCCAATTTTTGCCGGGTAAAAAACGGTTTGTGATGGGGGCCTCGGGCCACATTGCGGGCGTCATTAATCCACCGGCCAAGAACAAACGCAGCCACTGGATTCGTGAGGATGGCAAGTTGCCAAAGAGCCATGCCGAATGGCTCAATGGTGCCACCGAGTTCCCCGGTAGCTGGTGGACCGATTGGTCAGATTGGTTAGCCAGCCAAGCGGGTAAACAAGTTCCTGCGCCCAAAACATTTGGCAAAGGCAAATTCAAGGCCATCGAAGCCGCGCCTGGTAGCTACGTTAAGGCCAAGGCCTGATTTGTATTTATTTCACAACAGCTAAGGAGAAAAACCATGGAAGACATCGTCATCGTTTCAGCGGCTCGTACCGCAGTTGGAAAATTTGGGGGCAGCCTGGCCAAGACTCCCGCCACGGAGTTGGGTGCTGCGGTGATCAAAGCGTTGCTCGCCCGCACCGGCTTGGGCGTTGACCAAATTGGGGAAGTCATCATGGGCCAGGTTTTGGCCGCCGGCGTGGGGCAAAACCCCGCGCGCCAATCTCTCATCAAGAGTGGCTTGGCCAAGGAGACCCCCGCTTTGACCATCAACGCCGTTTGTGGCTCCGGCCTGAAAGCTGTAATGCTGGCTGCACAAGCTGTGGCCTATGGAGACAGCGACATCGTGATTGCGGGTGGTCAGGAAAACATGAGTGCTTCACCCCACGTGTTGCCGGGTTCCCGCGACGGGCAGCGCATGGGTGACTGGAAAATGGTTGACACCATGATTGTTGATGGCTTGTGGGACGTCTACAACCAGTA
>JBBKVN010000298.1:0-6713 GCA_037968455.1 Rhodoferax sp. | reverse complement strand
GAGGACAATGCTGCGATATTGCTCATAAAACTCCATATGGCATCCATGGGGATGGTGTATGGAGTTTATATCACTTTCTAACGATAAGCTCACAATGGCAATTTCTGAGAACAGATCTTCTTTTTTCCTGGTTGTACCCAATGGGGGCTTCCCCGGACACAGAGACATAGCTGTCCGAACCGGGATCGGAGTACGTCACGCAAACCTGCGGATCGGCGACAACCGCAGAGACGATTTCACTGTCGCGATGTACAAAGAAGTACAGCAAGGCTGTTGTCGTCCAAAGACTGGTTTTGAGTGGTCAACGGTTGACCTTGCAATACGCCGAACGCGTTGCGATGGGTGAACATCCCAAATTTGATGTCGTTGGGGAGTTTCCACAAAGTGTCGTGAGCGGGTCGGTCGTACTGCATAGGCGCTCTGGCTGATATGACAAAAGGCCACTGTAGAGGACGCTATGGTTCGGGAGATATAGGAGATCTGATCGAAATTCCGTAGGACCGTTCTGACGCAGATTCTTTGCGACTCCACCCAGTTCTGTGGAAATCATGAAGCTGGCGCTGAGGTGCGCATTGATGGTCTGGCCCACAGTCAATGGCCAGAGAACTCGCAACCCACCTCGTTGAAAGCCTCGGTCAATGAACCAAAATACCCACCAAATGAGGGCAGGGGTGGGCTGTTCTTTTGAGTCAGTAACGCCCAGAAGCAACGCTAAAACAGCCAGAGCGATTGACCAATGAGGTCATCCACCTCTCAGAACTCTGCCACCTCGTCACAGTAGGCGATCAACTCTTCGAGTTCGCTGGACTTGTCGAATACTCGATCAGCACCCAATTCGAGGCAGCGTCGGCGCATCTCCGGGGTCGCATAGTTGCTGAGTACCACCCGGCGCGCCGACAGCCTCAGATCTTGTGCACTTCGCAATACGCCCAGTCCACTGCCTGATGTCAAGAAGACGTCCACGATCACCAGATCCACCTGACCCTCGAGCTGTTGTAGCTCGGCCACGGCGTCGCGCTCGTTGCCCACCGAACCGACCACTCTGACCGTCGAAAGATCTTCCAGAGTGGCGATCAAGTTTTTGAGAATGACAGGATTGTCTTCAACGATAAAAGTTCTCAACATGGTCATCAATTGCAATAACCGGCCGGGTCGACCGGTGAAGTTTCAGGTTCTTGAAACCTGTTGAACCGTGGCGCAGGATGGCGCAAGGAAACAATTTGACCTTACTCCATACGTATCTAGATGTTAACGGAGAAGACCCTGGGTTTGTGTAGGAAAAATCCTACTAACGCAAAACCGCTGTTCACCAAAGCGAACGGCTCCCGCAGCGATCGCAGGAGCCGTTGACTTTGCCGACTCGGTCCCCGTCGCCTTGAGCGCCAGGAGGCGGCGCTTGACATTAGGCAGCCGACAGGGTGTGCGTCAGGCGATCAGGGACGCACGGTGATGTCGTTGATGACGCCCTTCACTCCAGAGACACCTTTGGCGATCGCTTCGGCGCTCGCACGCTCTGCTGAAGACTTGGCGAAGCCAGACAGCTGCACCGTGCCTTTGAGGGTTTCGACCTGAATCGCCATGACGCTGACTTTAGGATCATCGGCGAAACGAGCTTTTACCTTGGTGGTGATGGTCGCGTCATCGACATAAGAGCCAACAGTTTGTTGGTCGCGCACGACGGCGCAGCCGGTGGAGTAGATCGCGGTGATGGCGATAGCAAACGCAAGGGCAATTTTCTTCATCATGGGGTTCTCCAGAGTCACTGGGACATGGGTTGAGTTGGGTTGCGGGGAGGGGTTATTGCTGCTTCAGACCGATGTCATGTAGTCAGCCAGTCGGAAAGCTCATCAGCGTGTTCTTCTTCGTCGGCCAGAATGTCTTCCAGCAACCGCCGGGTGGTGGAGTCTTTGTCTCCAATCAGCTCGATCATTTGCCGGTAGCTCTCCACCGCGACCCGTTCGGCCACGAGGTTGGAGCGGATCATCGCGTTGAGATCGGCCGAATCGTCGTAGTCGGCATGGCTTCGCTCAAGAAGGCCCTTCGGGTTGAAGTCGGGCTTACCACCAAGTTGCACAATGCGTTCGGCCAGCCGGTCAGCGTGACCGAGTTCCTCGTTGGCGTGCACCAAGAATTCCTCAGCAATCTTGGGCGAATCCAATCCTTCGGCTGTGAAATGGTGGCGGCGGTACCGCAACACACAGACCAGTTCCGTGGCCAGCGAGTCGTTGAGAAGGCTCACGATGTCGTCGCGCCAAGGACCGTAAGCCGGGGTCATGGCGCCATCGCTCAAGTTGTTTCGAGCCGCAGCCAAGCCGCTCTCATCAAGCTTCATCGGTTCGCCGCAGTGGGTCTTGATGGCGGTAGGATGGTTATCTTGTTTCATGCAATCTCCTATTTTTGCCGGAGGGTTTAGCTCTGGGCGCCCACGGTGAGCTGGTTCTTGACCTCACGCACCCCTTCTACGGCCTGAGCCAATGAACTAGCGCGCTCAGACGCCGCCTGTGTCGGCGCAGGACCGGTGAGAACGACCACCTTGTTGGTGGTATCAACATTGATGGCCAAAGCGCTGAGCTGGTCGTCTGCGGCCAACGCGGCCTTCACCTTGGTGGTGATCGTCAGGTCGGCAGCGCCATCGGCAATGGCCATGCCTGCTTGGGAGGCTTCCTGTTTAATCTCATTGCCTGCCACCTGAGCATCTCGCTTGGCTTCGGAGGCAATCTCCTGGGTGCGTGCGATCCCGGCGTCAATGCTCTCCCCCACAGTCGGTGGTTTGGACTGATCGCATGCGGCCAGCCCAAAGGCGGCGGCGCTGAGCGCGAGCAGGGAAAGGATGCGTTGTGTTTTATTCATGGCGTTGTAACTCCTAAAGCGATGTGAGGTCGATGCGTTAGAAGGACCGTGTGAGCACGGTGTGTCTAACGCATCGCATCGTGTGACTTTGTCGGACAGTACCGACGCGACCCAAATTAATACCGTTTGAGTAAATTCTCATCTCAACTGGAAACAACACGTTGCGGGCTATCCAAACTGTGCTGTTGCCAATCGATTTAGCGGAACCAGTCTTCTGTGGCGCTTCTCTCCCATGCGCTGACCTGATTTTCTGCCTCTTCTTTAGCCACGCCATAGCGCTCTTGGATCTTTCCGGCGAGCTGCTCTCGTCGACCTTCGATCACATCAAGATCGTCGTCCGTGAGCTTTCCCCACTTCTCGACCGCTTTTCCTTTGACTTGTTTCCAGTTTCCTTCGATGCGTTCCCAGTTCATTGTGATTTCTCCTTTGATGGTGGGGTCAATCGACCCGCAAGAGTCAGTATCAAAAACAGCGCTGACATCTTTCGTTTCGCTGTGGTTCTACTTTACGCAGGCCGTTACGCCGTCGCAGTCGGAAGCCTTCCCGTCACTATGTAGGACAAGTTCCCGTGTCACTCCTCGAATGGGACACCCCACAACAGGCAGCGCACACCGTGGGGTGGATCAAGAGCTTCGCTGATGAACACAGCGCCCTATTCGCGCGGCGCCTCAGCGTCGAGCATATTCGGTGGAACATTGCCCTTGCGGTCCAGGTCAATCTGCTGCTGCAGTTCACGATTGACGCCGAGATCGACTGCAACAGAGGTGGTGCGCTGGGATGGGCGCGTTGTTGTCGGGGGTCGACCGGCCGACACAGGCTGGACAATATCCGTCGATTGGCTGAGGTGTACCCGGTAGATCGGTTCCGGCATGTCCATACCTGCGGCCTCCAGTGACAGCTTCACATGGCGAATCGCCTCACTTCGCACCATCCAAAAATCATGCGTTCTCTGATCAACCCACCCCAGAAAGCGCAGTTGCACGTTGGAGTCTCCCAGTGTCTGGATCAGAGCTCGCGGTGGGGGATCGACCATCACGCCCGCCAGGCGCTGCAGCTCTTCCGTGCCGATCAGTTGGGCCTGTATCAAGTCTTCCTGTACACCTACCCCGACATCAAACTCAAAGCGCCGGTTGGGGTTTCGGGTGTAGTTGAGGATCACGCTGCGAAAGACCAGCGCATTGGGCAAGCGCAGGTGGTTGCCGTCCGGCGTCATTAGGATGGTCGCGCGGGAAGTCAATGAAATAACGAGGCCTTCCTGCCCATCTATAACCACCATGTCCCGCGGGGAAAATGGCTGACGTAGACTCATAAGAATGCCTGCGAGGTAATTCTCCAACGTGTCTTTGAATGCGAAACCGAGCGCGATGCCGATGACTCCGGCGGTGCCGAGCATGGCCCCGACCACGGCGGTGGCATTGAGTAATTCCAGCGAGACCAACAAGGCTATCGAAGTACAGATCCAGCGGATGGTGGTGCGCGCGAGATCCTTAAGAAAGGGGTTGCGCGACGAGAGTCGATCTACCGCTGCGCGGCGTGACAACCAGCCGCCAAGCTTCCAGCCCACCCAGGCCACCAGCAAAGCCAATAAGAACGACGGCAAAGCCGCGAGCAGGCCGTAAACCATCTCCAGCAGGCGCGAAACCACCTCATCCAGATCGAATTTCGGCGGGGGATGGCGAGTGACGTTGTTGATCAGCGACATAGTTGATGGGTGCAGGAAGGTCTTGCAGCGGGTAGCACCTCGGTCGTCGGTATCAGGCCGGTTTGGTCTTTTCAGAGTCTGCTCGTATTCGGCGCCCGCATCTGTCGGACAAACGCTTTTTTTGGGTGCTTGGCGGCGGGCATGCAAAGTGGGCGTTGTCTGACACGTGCCTCCCCAAGGCGAGCGCTATGCTGGCGTACAGTACGAGGCCGTATGAACGCTGGGCCTCTTACGTTCGCATTGCAGGCATCAGTTCACCGACTTTTCGGGAAAACCTCATGAAAACATCTCGCGCCAGCACCAGTTTTTCGGGGCCAGCCGCGCAGCGCTACACCACGGTCTCGCCTATCTGGTCGGTCGACAGCGCTCAGGGGGCGGTGGTCTGGTTCGGGCTAACCTTTCTCACCGCTGCGCTGGGCGCCCTGGCTTCAGCCCGTGCCTCGCAGTTCTATGATGCCTTGCGGTTGCCGCAGTGGGCTCCACCCGGCTCTGTTTTTGGCCCAGTTTGGAGTGGTTTGTACACGCTGATGGCGGTGTCCGCCTGGCTGGTCTGGCGGCATCGCCACAAGGTACATGGCTCTACCGGCCTTCTGCTATTTGGCGTGGCCCTGTTGCCCAACGCATTGTGGTCGTGGCTTTTCTTCAACTGGCACCAGGGCCTGTGGGCCTTGATTGATATTGGCGTTCTGTGGTTTCTGGTCGCACTGACAGTGCGCGCGTTCTGGCGTGTACGCCCTGTATTTGGCCTGCTGTTGGTACCCTTGTGGGGATGGGTATCCTTTGCCGGGGTGCTTAACGTTGTCCTTTGGCAGACCAACCCTGCCCTGCTAAATTGATAAAAAATATGACGAAGCAGGCCCGCCCACCTGTGGCCGAATCCGTTCGATCAGGCGGGTGGGCAATGGCACAGGCCGCGGTGAAGGGCTGGATAGACGACCGTGCGTCCAGCATGGGTGCAGCACTCGCCTACTACACCTTCTTCTCAATGGCTCCGCTGCTGCTGATCCTGATTTCGGTAGCAGGCCTGCTGCTTGGCCGCGAAGCGGTGCAGGGGCATTTAGTGGCTGAGCTCAGTGGCCTGCTAGGACCCCAGGCTGCGGCCTCGATTCAGGCGCTGGTCGCAAGCGCGAGCGAACCTGCCAAAAGCTGGTGGGGGACGATCCTCGGGATTGGTGTCATGCTAGTCGGCGCGACCACCGTATTCGCCGAGCTTCAAGATGCACTCGACCGTATATGGGAGGCGCCCCAACGGCCTACAGGCGGTGGCCTTTGGGCGTTGCTGCGGGCCCGCGTGCTGTCGTTTGGCTTAATTCTTGGTTTAGCCTTTTTGCTCATGGTGTCATTGGTGATGGGCGCTGTGATCACCGCGCTGGGGCGCTGGTGGACCGTCACACTAGGAGATTGGATCTGGGTGGCACAGACGCTCAACCTGGGTCTGGGCTTTGTGATCACCGCAAGCATCTTCGCCATGATCTACAAGCTCATGCCGCGCGCGCATGTGCAGTGGAAGGATGTGTGGGTGGGCGCTGTTGTGACTGCGCTGCTATTCAGCCTTGGGAAGGCGCTCATCAGCCTGTACCTGGGCGCCAGTGGAATCGCATCCGCCTACGGTGCAGCAGGTTCGTTGGTGGTGGTGTTGCTTTGGGTTTATTACTCGGCACAAGTTTTCTTGCTAGGTGCTGAGTTCACCTGGGTCTATGCCAACGCTCGAGGTTCTCGCCGCGCGATACACCCCTAATGCGAAAGCGGGCATGGCTGTCGGCCTAGTCCTACAGCCCCTGGCGTCTTGTGCTGACAGCGAGGACGGGCGTTAAAAGGGAACATACCTTCAGCCTAAAAATTATCGAGGAGAAAAGAAATGAACACCGATCACCGCCTGCGGTCCCGCCGCGACCCCACCCTCGCTGCCGGGAAAAACATCTGGGCACACGTGCTGATCTGGGTACTGGTGACCGTGGCCGCAGTGCTGCTGGTCGGATTCACTGCGTTGATGGATGACATCACCCAACGAGGCGAGTTGCGACGCTTGCAGCAGCGCGTATCAGGCTCCTTGATGTTGCCCGACGAGCCGCACACCTTCGGCGTGGACGTGGTTCGCCTACTGACTATGACGGGCGATAAGTTCGCGGGACGCTGAATGCGCTGATGTTTTGAAACGAAA
>JBBKVN010000297.1:0-2624 GCA_037968455.1 Rhodoferax sp. | reverse complement strand
GGGTCAGGAAGCTGGCTGACCACGCTGGCGTGGCCCGAGCCGGGCTCGGCATACAAAGCGTAGGGGTCGGCCTTGAGGGTGGACAGACCATCGGCGCCCAACACCGCGAATTTGTACAGCGCGCCCTCGCCGACACCGGGCACAAAGAGTTCCCAGACGCCGCATTCCATGCGGTGGGCCATGGGGTGCCGACTGTCGTTCCAGAGGTTGAAGTCACCCACCACTGCCACGCGCCGGGCTTCGGGCGCCCAGACGGCAAAGGTCGTACCGTCCACACCGCTGCGTGAACCGGGGTGGGCGCCCAGTTTTTCCCAGGGGCGCAAATGCTGACCCGCCGCCAGCAGCCACATGTCTGTCTCGCCCAGCCAAAACTCACTGGGGTGCGTGGTGGCGGGCTGGTTCAGCATGGTGAGGGGCTTGGCGGTTAAATCGCTAGGGTCGTTGAGTTTGGGAGGCCAGCCAGATCAGCACCAGTACTGGCACGCCCAGCAATGCCGTGGCCGTGAAGAAATTCTCATACCCGAAGGCATCCACATACCGGCCGGAATAGCCGGCCAGAAATTTGGGGGCCAACAACATCATGGAACTGAATATGGCGTATTGCGTCGCGGAGTAGTTGATATTTGTCAGACTGGAAAGATAAGCAATAAACGCCGCCGATGCAATGCCGCTGGCCATGTTGTCGGCAGAAACGACAAAGATGAGGGCCGTCAGGTCATGTCCCCGGGTGCTCAGCGCCGCAAACAGCAGGTTGGTGGCGGCGCTGAGCACCGCGCCCAGCATCAACACCCGCATCACGCCAAAGCGCATGGACAACACGCCGCCCAAAAAGGCGCCAACCAGCGTCATGACGACGCCGTAAATCTTGGTGACCGCTGCCACCTCGTCCTTGGTGAAGCCCATGTCAACATAGAACGGGTTGGCCATGATGCCCATCACCACGTCGCTGATGCGGTAGATGGAAATCAGGGCCAGAATCAGCAGCGCTTGCTTGCCGTAGCGGCTCAGAAAGTCCGCAAAGGGCTCAATCAGGGCGCCTTTCAGCCACTCCGCCATATTTCGGGCCGGTGTGAGCACGCGGTGAGCCGGCTCTGGTGAAAACAGAACCGTCAGCATGCCAAGGGACATGCTCGCCGCCATCACCAGGTAGGCGGTTTGCCACGCGCCCTGCTGGTAACCCACCACGTCCACTACCTCGGCCCGCGCTGCCAGCCACAAGGCCCCTGCGCCGGCCCAAATCATGGCCAGCCGGTAGCCGGTCTGGTAGGCCGCGGCCAAAGCCGCTTGGCGATCGGTGTCGGCCGACTCGATCCGGTAGGCGTCCAGCGCAATGTCCTGCGTGGCCGAGCCAAAAGCCACCGCCAGTGCGGCCCACACCACGGGCTCCAACGCCACCTTGGGATCGTTGAAGGACAGGGCGACCAGCCCACCCACCACCATGAGCTGGGCCAACAGGAGCCAACTGCGCCGGCGCCCCATCCAGCGGGTCAGCAGCGGAATGGGCATGCGGTCTACCAAAGGAGCCCATACCCATTTAAAGCCATAGGCGAGCCCCACCCAGCTCAGGTAACCAATCGTGGTACGGTCGATGCCCGCTTCGCGCAGCCAGAAGCTCAGCGTGCCGAACACCAGCAACAAAGGCAGTCCGGCCGAGAACCCCAGCAGCAGCATGCGCACCGTGGGCGGCTCCAGATAGACTTTGAGCGTGGCGGCCCAAGTGGGTTTTATTTGCGGCAAATCGGTGGCAGAGGATGTCATGCCGGAATAATACGCGCCGCACCCCTACTTTTTGACGGAGAGAGACCATGAACCAACCCCTGCCTCACTGGCTCCCACGCCGCTTGAAGTTGCAAGGCCTAGCCGTGCTGATGGCCGTATTCGCAGCCACCCTGCCGGTGGCCTTTGCCCGGGATGGCGTGGATGTGGGCGGCAATTCGCCCTTTAGCAAACTGGTGTCGGCCGACAACGTGGAGCAATCGGCGGCGCAGGAGTACGCCAGCATATTGAAGAAGGCCGCTGCCGAGAATGCCTTGGTCAACTCGGGCGACCCGCAAGTGCGCCGCCTGCGCGCCATTGCGGACAAAATTATCCCTTTTGCCAACGACTGGAACCCGCGCGCCCGCACCTGGCGCTGGGAAATCAACCTGATCGAGGGCAAGTCCATCAACGCCTTTTGCATGCCGGGCGGAAAAATCGCGTTCTACACCGGCATCCTGGAGCAGTTAAAGCTCAATGACGCCGAAGTGGCCATGGTGATGGGCCATGAAATCGCCCACGCCTTGCGCGAACATGCCCGGGCCCGCCTGGGCAAAAATGCCGCCACGGGCATTGGTGCCAGCCTGCTGGGGCAGATTTTTGGGTTTGGTGATGTGGGCCGAACCGTGACCAACTATGGCGCTCAATTGCTGACCTTGCAGTTCAGCCGCACCGACGAGTCCGACGCCGATCTGGTCGGCATGGAACTGGCCGCTCGGGCCGGCTTTGATCCTCGGGCGGGCGTGACCTTGTGGGAAAAAATGGAAGCGGCCAAAAGCGGTTCACCCCCAGAGTGGTTGTCCACCCACCCCTCGGGCAGCTCCCGCATCGAGGATATTCAACACAACCTACCCAAGGTGATGCCTTTG
>JBBKVN010000296.1:0-3695 GCA_037968455.1 Rhodoferax sp. | reverse complement strand
GCCTGGTCCGGGCCGGGCGGAATGCCTTGAAAACAATCCAGCATCGCTTGCCGAACCTCTTGAACGCGTGTTGCGGAGGGCCGGGCAGGTGCGGACTCCACAAACAGGCTCATAAAGCTGGTAGCAAATTTTGAACGTTTCCAGCTCATAGGTTGTAATTAACTCTCAGTTAGTGTCGTCCTCAGCTTGACAAAAATGACAAACTGGATTGGGAATGAGCGATTGAACCATCAACTGTCCTTGGCAGTCGTATCATTTCGTCATGAGCTGTAACGGCTTTCTGGGTGCAATGTGCTGCTATTGAAATCATAGCTGCTTACGCACAACCCGCAAAGGTTTTACAACAAATTGATACATCTAAAATGAGCTTCATTCATGAACCCTACGGCCCCTGACCACGACCGGCGCTTGGTCGCGTGGCTGTCTTTGGCGCAACTGATCAGCTGGGGCAGCCTGTTCTACGCCTTTGCGCTGCTGATGGAGCCAGTCGAGCGGGAATTGGGTTTGACCCGTGCCGAGTCGTCGTTGGCCTTCAGCTTGGCGCTGCTGGTGGAGGGGCTGGTGGCTTACCCGGTGGGGCGCTGGATTGACCGGGGCCATGAGCGTGTGGTGATCACTGTCGGCTCGGTGCTGGCCGCGGTTTGTCTGGCCCTGCACAGCCAGATCAGCAGCCTCGCCGGCTTCTATGCGGTGTGGGCGGGGCTGGGTGCGGCGATGGCAGCCACCTTGTATGCCCCGGTGTTTTCGGTGGTGACGCGCCGCTTCCCCCATGACTTTCGCCGCGCCATCATCACGCTGACGTTTTTAGGCGGTCTGGCCAGCACCGTGTTCATTCCGCTCACCGCCACATTGATCAGCGGGCTGGGGTGGCGCCAAGCTTTGTTGTGGCTGGCCTTGTTACATGTGCTGGTGTGCGCACCGCTGCATTTCCATCTTCTGCGTGGAGCGCCGCCCGCCATGAAGGCCGAGGCGCATTTGGGCAGCGCGATCCCGCGCCAACTTTCGCATTACTTGCTGAGTGCACCGTTCTGGTTGATTGCCACGTTTGTGGTGTTGATGATGGCCGTCACGGTGGCCTTGCCGGCTCACATGATCAGCCTGTTGCGAGAGAACGGTTTGGAAGAAGCGTGGGTGATCGCCATTCCCGCCAGCATTGGCGCCATCCAGGTGCTGGGCCGGGTGCTGCTGTATTTCTTTGAACGCCATCTGGACCTGCACCTGGCGAACCGATTGATTCCCTGTTTGATTCCTCTAGGCTTGCTGGCGCTGCTGGCGGCGCCCCTGGCAGGAAGCGGGCACGTCGCCATGGTGTTGCTGTTCGTGAGCTTGTATGGTTTGGGCAATGGCTTGCTGACCATCGTCAAAGGCACGGCCATGGCACAGTACGTGAGTCGTGACCATGTGGCCAGTCTGAACGGCGCCTTGGGTGTGCCCCTGGCGCTGGCACGCGCCGCCGCTCCGCTGATGTTGGGCGTGCTCTGGTCGGCGAAAACAGGCTACACCCAAGGCCTCTGGATGCTGCTGGGCTTCAGCGTGTTGGGCACCGTGGCCCTGGTGGCGGCGCAGCGCTTGACTTTGCGCCGCGCCTGAGTCCGTGCTGCCTGTTACAAATTCGGTGCCAGCAAGCGCTGCAGCGCCGTCTCGTTCATTTGACGGCGCGCGGCCAAGTCTTTGAGCTGATCGTCCCCAATCTTTCCCACGCTGAAGTAAGTGCTGTCGGGGTGACCCAAGTAGAAGCCACTCACACTGGCCGCCGGGGTCATGGCCAGGCTCTCGGTGACCGCCATGCCGATGTCGTCGCACTGCAGCAACTCGAACATGTCTTTTTTCACGCTGTGGTCGGGGCAGGCCGGGTAGCCGGGCGCCGGGCGAATGCCTTTGTACTTCTCTGCAATCAACTCCTCGGGCGCCAAGGCCTCGCTGGGCGCGTAGCCCCACAGGTCGGTTCGCACGCGGTGATGTAAATATTCGGCAAAGGCCTCGGCCAAGCGGTCCGCCAGGGACTTGAACAGGATGGCGGAATAGTCGTCCAGGTCGTCAGTGAATTGCTTTTCCTTTTTCTCCGAGCCCAGGCCCGCGGTGACGGCAAATACGCCCGCGTAGTCACCGCAGACGCCCTTGGGCGCCACAAAGTCGGCCAGGCAGCGGCTGGGGCGCATCACGCCTTCAATGACGTGCTTTTCGGTCTGCTGGCGCAAGCCGTACCAGGTCATGGCGACCTCGCTGCGGGTCTCGTCGGTGTAGAACTCGATGTCATCGTCGTTCACCGAGTTGGCGGGGTAAATGCCAATCACGGCGTTGGCGGTCAGCCAGCGGCCTTCGATCAGGCGCTTGAGCATGCGTTGTCCGTCGGCGTAAACGCGCACGGCCTCGGTGCCGACCACCTCGTCTTTCAAGATGGCGGGAAAAGGCCCAGCCAAGTCCCAAGTCTGGAAGAACGGGCCCCAGTCGATGAACTTGGCCAGTTCGCCCAAATCAAAGTTCTTGAACACGCGCCGGCCAATAAATTTGGGTGTGGTGGGTTGAAATTGCGACCAATCCACCGGCGTTTTGTTGGCGCGAGCCTTGGTTAGCGGCCACATCGGGATCTGCTTTTTGTTGGCGTGCTGATGGCGAACTTTCTCGTAGTCCGCATTCAGCTCGTTGATGTACTGGGTGGCCTGGTCTGACAGCAGACCTTGGGCCACGCTCACGCTGCGCGAGGCATCGGGCACATAGACCACGGGGCCTTCGTAGTGCGGAGCAATTTTCACGGCCGTGTGCACCCGGCTGGTGGTGGCGCCGCCAATCATCAGGGGGATCTTCTTGATGCGGAAGTGATCGTCCTTTTGCATCTCGCCGGCCACGTACTGCATCTCTTCAAGGCTGGGCGTGATCAGGCCGGACAGGCCCACAATGTCGGCCCCCTCGACCTTGGCGCGGGCCAGAATTTCGTGGCAGGGCACCATCACGCCCATGTTGACCACGTCAAAGTTGTTGCACTGAAGCACCACGGTCACGATGTTCTTGCCAATGTCGTGCACATCGCCCTTTACCGTTGCAATCACGATCTTGCCCTTGGTGCGCACATCGCGCCCGGCGGCCTCGTCCAATCGCTTTTCTTCCTCAATATAGGGAATCAGGTGGGCGACGGCCTGCTTCATGACGCGGGCGCTTTTCACCACCTGGGGCAAAAACATCTTGCCCTGGCCAAACAGGTCGCCGACGATGTTCATGCCGGCCATCAACGGGCCTTCAATCACGTGCAGGGGGCGACCGCCTTTGGCGAGCACGTTTTGGTAGGCCTCTTCGGTGTCCACCACGATGAAGTCGGTCACGCCATGCACCATGGCATGGCTCAGGCGCGCCTCGACCGTGGCTGGTTTGTCGGCCGTGCCGCGCCATTCCAGCTTCTTGGACTCGTCCTTGGCCGCGCCTTTGGCAGTGTCGGCAATCTCGACCAGGCGCTCGCCCGCGTCGTCGCGGCGGTTGAGCACCACGTCTTCCACGCGTTCGCGCAACTCGGGTTCCAGGTCGTCATAGACGCCCACCATGCCGGCGTTGACGATGCCCATGTCCATGCCGGCCTGAATCGCGTGGTAAAGAAAAACGGTGTGAATCGCTTCGCGCACCGGGTCGTTGCCCCGGAAGCTGAAGGACACGTTGGACACGCCACCGGACACCTTGGCACCGGGCAGGTTCTGCTTGATCCAGCG
>JBBKVN010000295.1:0-14090 GCA_037968455.1 Rhodoferax sp. | reverse complement strand
TGGGGGCGTTGGCGGCGCGGCCCGACCTGGTGCTCAGTACGCCACTTTCAACGCGTTTGAAAACGGGTGAGACGGGTGACACGGAGTTGACCGTTCCCAGCACTTTGGGGCGAGAATTGCTCTTTTTGTCGTCTCATACCGTGCATCATTTCGCACTACTGGGGCGCTACTGCAAGGCCGCCGGTGTCGAGATGGGCGTCGATTTTGGCAAAGCCCCGGCGACTGTGGCGTTTGAACGCCTCGCGGCCTGACTTTTGAAGGAGAGTGTTGCGCAATGTGTTTGATCGCCTGGCATTGGCAGCCTAACCATGAAACCCCGTTGCTGTTGATTGGCAACCGGGACGAGTTTTATGCCCGCCCAACACAGGCTTTGCTGTGGTGGGAGGACGCCCGCGTTTTGGCGGGACGGGACCAGCAAGCCGGGGGCACGTGGCTGGGTGTGAATCGGCGAGGCCAGATGGCTGCGCTGACGAACTACCGCGACCCGTTGAACCTTAGAGACAACACGCCCTCTCGGGGCGCGCTGGTGGCCGGTTTCCTGGAGGGAGACTGGTCGTCGAAGTCCTATCTGGACGAATTGGTCGGGCGATGTGCCGACTACAACCCGTTCAACCTTCTGGTGTTTGATGGCTTGCAACTCATGGGGCTGGAAAGTCGCCTTGGGCGTGTGTTGTCAATGCGTCCGGGCACGGGCGCAGTCTCGAATGCCGACTTTCACACACCGTGGCCCAAAGTGACTGGCCTGCAGCGTGGTCTTGAAGCCGCCGTCGCGGGCGACCAAACCCACGACAAGGCGTTGTTGAGTCTGTTGCACGACGATCGCTTGGCCGCTGACGATATGTTGCCTCAAACAGGTGTTGGTCTGGCGCGAGAGCGTGCGCTCTCGCCTGCCTTTATTGCGACGCCCGGTTACGGAACACGTGCGTGCAGCATTGTCAGAATGGCCCGGGATGAGGTCAGCTTTTTCGAGGAAAGCTTTAACGCGCAAGGCCCTATTGGCGTGGAGTTGCAGGTGTTCAGCCCACGCGCTTAGCCGATGCCAAAACGTTTTCGCCGCTGGGCCATCTCGGGTGATTGCAAGTCCATCAAGGTCAAAAAATCGATGGTTTTGAAGGTGCGGTCGATGGCGGGCTCGCCGCAAATCCAGGCGCCCAATGCCAGGTAAGCGGAGAGCAGTTTGGGTACCTTGAAATAGCCCGAATGGGTCGCGTTCAACTCACAGGCATAGGCGTCAAGCGGGTGGGTGCGCAGGGCTTCTGGCGCCAAGTGGCCTTGCAATTGGCGGTAGGCCGCCGCCGCGTCGGCGTGGTTTTGGGAGGTCAATGAACTGCAGCCGAGCAAGTACCGCGCACCGTTGTCTTGCGCGAACATGGCAATGCCGCGCCACAACATGCTCAGCACGGAGTAGTTTCGATGATCCGCATGGATGCAGGCGCGTCCAAGTTCAAGAATCTCTCCGCGATGCACCTCAAAGGGGGAAAAGTCGAACTCCTGCTCGCAGTAGTAGCCCGATGCACTCGCTGCTGTGATGCCGGTTTGCATGCGGTAGGTTCCGATGATTTGCCCTGTCGAGCGGGATTCAACCAAAAGGTGACGGCAAATTTCATCAAAGGGGTCGCTGTCCAGGCCCGTCTCGTAGGCGCTGCTCAAGCCTTCATTCAGCTCCAGATTGAACACCTGGAATCGAAGCTGTTGCGCCGCTTGCAAGTCGTCCTGGTTGGCGGCGAAGCGGAGCACATAGGGCGACTGAGTGGCCGTACGGAGCGACGCCAGAGATCGGGTCATCAGGTTTTGCATGGGAAGGTCCTCGTCGATAGCGCCTGGTGGCGTGGCCTAGTCTGAGAATTTGTTTCTGTTCATTGGTCTGAATCCAACGTTTTTTCTTACATCGACATGGCATCTTTTTGCCCGTGCCAAGGTGAGCGAGGGGTGATCTTGCACAGGGAGCGAGTCCGACCGGGGGCGCTGCGGGCAAAACTCGCTATCCTTCGTTGCATATCGATTTGTTGGGACTCTCCGAATGAAAACAAAAGCGCTGGACGCAATCACCAACTTGTCCTGGGCGCGAGTGCGCGTTGGACGGCCGCTCTCCGCCGGGCGACTGACTCCGTGGCTGGGGAAGCTCCGAATCGCGGAAAACATGTCTGTGCGGGCCAGCCTTTTGCTGTCCTTTCTTTGTCTGCTGCTGGGCTCTGTGGTCATCGGTGTGTTTTCTCTTGCACAAATGGGGCGCTTGAACGCATCGACACAAACCATTTACGAGCGCGAGTACGCGGCGGGCTTGGCGGCCGAACAGGCGCGCAGCCATGTACTGCGGGCCAGTCGAGCACAGAAGCAACTGTTGACCGCGACGACCGCCCAAGAACGGCTGGATCTGGGCAAAGATATGGAAGCGGGTCTGGGCAACATCGCAGCCCAGGTCACCTTGATTCAAAAGTTGTCGGACAAACCCCAGACACTGCAGGCGAGTCAGAAGCTAGCCGACGCCACGGCTGCATGGGCCGGGCGTTTGCGCCAGTTCGTCACCATGGTGCAGGCGCAACCATTGGTACAACTGGAAATGAGTTGGGAGGTGCCTTTGGCCGACGCGGGCCTGCTCAATGACACTCGAAAGTTGGAAAAACTCGTGGATGAATTGGTTGAGCTGCGCTCGCAGTCTGCCCAAGCCACCATCGCCAGCGCAGCGCAGATCTACCAGTCTTCAGTCGCCTGGGTGGCGGGCATTACCCTGGGTTTGGTGGTGCTTGCTGTGCTTGTTGGTGGTTGGGTGGTGCGACGACTGACTCGCCAATTGGGTGGCGAGCCGCTCTACGCCAAATCCATCGCGCATCGTATTGCCAGTGGTGATTTGACGATGAAGATCAAACTGGCCCCCCACGACACCGAAAGCCTTTTGTACGCGCTGGGCGAGATGCAGCAACAACTGGCCCAGACCATGTCGGAGATTGCGGGCAGTTCCAGCATGGTGGCCAATGCGTCCCGCGAGATATCGCTGGGTAATCTGGACCTGTCGCACCGCACCGAACAGCAATCCGCCTCATTGGAGAAAACCAGCGGTCATATCGGACAGATGACGGCCATTGCCAAGCGGCATGCCGAAAGTGCAACGAAGGCAGCAGAGTTGTCCAGCAGTGCCAGTCAGGCCGCCATTCAGGGCGGTGCGGTGGTTGAGAGTGTGGTGGCCACTATGGATCTCATCAGCAAGAGCACCCAGGCCATTCACGCCAACATTGATGTGATTGAAGGTCTCGCATTCAGAACCAATATTCTGGCCTTGAACGCCGCTGTGGAGGCCGCCCATGCAGGAGAGCAGGGGCGTGGCTTTGCCGTGGTTGCCGCCGAGGTGCGAGAGCTGGCGAATCGCAGTGCCAGTGCCGCCAAAGAGATCAACGCGTTGATTGCCCGGTCGACGCAACAGGTGAAAGAGGGTGAGCAGCAGGCCCGTGCGGCGGGTCAAACCATTCAGCAAATGGCGCAAACCGTGCAGCAGGTCAACACGGTGATGGTTGAAATTTCTGGTGCCTCGCGTGAGCAGAGCGCCGGCATTGAGGAAATCAATCAGGTGGTCTCCGAGCTGGACCAGTCCACGCAGCAAAACGCCGCGCTGGTTGAGGAAAGCGCCGCGGCCGCGCAGTCGCTGGAGGAGCAAGCCTGCTCACTGGACCAGTTGGTGAGCCGCTTCAAGCTTGCTGACAGTGACGAGGGGCGTCCGTATTGAGTCCAGCTTGGGGGCGAACGGGCAGGTCGCAGGTTAGATTTCGCGCAGGTCGTGCGGCCTGGTTCGAAATCGGGTCAAATGCGGTTCCTTTTTTGCATCTGCTTGCCAGATATTTTTCCCGACAAGCGGCTGCGCCAGACGCGGCGATCTTTTTTCCTATGAAACGTCTTTTTTTAATCGGGGCATTGCTGCCCCTGCTCGTGGCCTGCACGGCCTACAACACGCTCCAGAATCGCGCCGTCGAAGACACGGTGACCACCAGTGACTATTCGCTCCACCGGGTGGTGAATAACCCGCGCTCGAGCGATGTCACGCTGGTGCTGGCGTTCTCCGGCGGCGGCACCCGAGCGGCGGCACTGGCATATGGGGTGTTGCAAGAGTTGCGCGACACCACCGTGGTGCTGGACGGAAAACCCCGTCGCCTGCTTGACGAGGTGGACGTCATCAGCTCGGTGTCGGGCGGCAGTTTCACAGCGGCCTACTTTGGTTTGTATGGCGATGGTGTCTTTCAAGACTTTGAGCGCAAGTTTCTGCGCCGTGACGTGGCCACAGAACTGGTGGCCGGCCTCGTCAGCCCCTTGTTCTGGTTTTCCCGTCAGGGCCGGTCGGACTTGGCGGCCGACTTGTATGAGCACAGTCTGTTCCAGGGCGCCACCTTCGCCGACTTGCAGCGCAAGGATGGGCCCCTGATCATCATCAACGCCACTGACCTGGGCAGCGGCGTTCGCTTCTCATTCTTGCAAGACTATTTTGACTTGCTGTGCTCGGACCTCAGCAGCTTCCCCGTCGCCCGTGCCGTCACGGCCTCGTCCGCCGTGCCCATGTTGTTTTCCCCTGTGGTTCTGGAGAATCACGGCGGATGTGACAGCAATGCCAAACGGGCCTTGCAGGTGGCACGCCAGCGCCCTGGCAATTCGCTTCAACTGAGACAGCTGGTGTCTGGCTTGAGCAGTTATGCCCGCAAAGACGAGCGCAAGTTCATTCATTTGGTGGACGGGGGCATCACCGACAACCTGGGTTTGCTGGCTTTTCAGGAGACCATTGATGTGGCCGGCGGTGCACGCGCTTTTCTGGACCATGTGGGCGGCGAGGCAGCGCCCCGCTTGGCGGTCATCTCCGTCAATGCATCGACCAATTCCGGCGCCGCCATCGATGCCAGCGCGTTCAGCCCGACGCTGGAACAAACCGTGAACGCAGTCACAGACATTCAGTTGCACCGCTCCAATACCGCCACTTTGGAGCTATTTGGCCGCAGCATGAAGCGCTGGGCCGCGGAGTTGTCCACCGCAGATCAGCATGTGGAGCCGTACTTCGTGCAGGTCGAGTTGCAGGCCGTGACCGAGCCGGTGCAGCGTGCCCTTTTGCAAACGATTCCGACCACCCTGTCCCTGGACAGTCTGCAGGTCGACAGTTTGATAGCCGCCGGGCGTCAACTGCTGCGCGAGAACCCCGAGTTTGTGCGCTTTCGTCGCGACCTGGCGACCCAGAAATAAGCGAGGCCGGGACTAACCCGGCAGGCGGTGCTGGTTGTGATTGCTCCGCGCCAACTGAGGTTGGGCCACGTTGCTGTCGCCCAAGCGGTCCAGTTTGAAGGTGCTCACCACCTGTGCCAGACGGCTGGCCTGATCGCTCAGGCTTTCTGCGGCGGCGGCGCTTTCCTCGACTAGCGCTGAGTTTTGCTGGGTCATTTGGTCCAATGCAGCAATGGCCAAGTTGATGTCGTTGATGCCTTCGCTTTGGCGGGACGCTGAGGCGGTGATGTCTGCAATGGTGTCATTGACCTTGCTGACCGAACTCACGATGTCGGTCATGGTGTGGCCGGCATCAGCCACCAGCTTGGTGCCTCGCTCGACCCGCGCCACATTGGCGCCAATCAGGTCCTTGATTTCCTTCGCCGCCTGGGCGGACCGCCCGGCCAGGCTGCGCACTTCGCTGGCCACCACCGCAAAACCGCGCCCCTGCTCGCCCGCGCGGGCCGCTTCCACGGCGGCGTTCAGCGCCAAAATATTGGTTTGAAACGCAATACCGTCAATCACACTGATGATGTCTGCAATCTTGCGGGAGCTGGTGTGGATCTCGTTCATGGTGGATACCACCTCGGCCACGACCGTGCCGCCACGTGCTGCCACGGTGGCGGCAGAGTCGGCCAAGCCATTGGCCTGGCGGGCCGACTCCGCGCTGTGCCGCACAGTGCTGGTTAGTTGATCCATGGATTGGGCGGTTTGCTGAAGGCTGGCCGCGGTTTGCTCGGTGCGGTGGCTCAAGTCCTGGTTTCCCGCAGCAACCTCATGGCTGGCGACCTGGATGGAGTCAGATGCCTCTCGGATGCCGCCCACCAGAGCGCGCAAACGGGCCTGCATGGCGCGAATGGCCTCCAGAAGGCGGCCGGTCTCATCATGAATCCGAATCTCGATTTCTGAGGACAGGTCACCTCTGGCAATGCGCTCGGCCACCACCACCGCGCGGCCGATGGGCTGCGTCACGCTGCGCGTGATTTGCCAACTGATGAGCCCACCCAGTAGCAGCGCGAAAACAACCAGAACAGCCGAGATCAGTTGGGCTCTTTGTTCCAGGCTGGCAACGGCCGCATTGGCCTCGCTGGTCAGCTTTTGTTGCAGCACCACGAGCGCTTCGACCTTGGCGCGCATCTTGGTTTCCTCGGGGCGAACCTGATTGATCAGGGTTAGGATGGCTGCCTCGGTTTCCCGGTTGGACCCCTGTTGAATGGCTTCACGAATAGCCGGTATGGCGACCTTGGCGGCGGCGGCGACCTCGGCGAGCAAGGCCCGCTCGGCGTCGCTGGCCTTCAGTTCAACCAGCAAAGCACTCAATTGTTGCTCGGTTTTCAGGTAGCTGGCTTCGGCGGCCAGTGCCAGTTTCACACCCGCCTCGGCTTGCGAGCCATCCAAGTCGGTTTCCATGTTGGCAAACAAAGCCACCGAGCGGGACTGGATGGCCAGGCTGTCAATGCGGGTGCGTAGATCGTTGGCCAGATCGGTCTTGACATTGTTCACCTGCACGATCGTCTGTACCTGCTGGCCCAGGCTTCTCACGGCATAGGCCCCTGTGAGTGCCACGGCAGTCAGAAGAATCAGGATGCTGGAGAAACCGACGGTCAGACGTTTGGCCAGGGACAGTGAGCGTAGTGTGTGAAACAACAATCTGGACTCCTTGGGAAACGGGGGGCGAGACTCGCATGAGTCGGCCTGTCAGTGTAGTGGCAAGCCCTCAGTGAAAACATAAGCTAAATCACGGGTATTCCCTGATTGGCATTGCGCAGACAGCTATACAAATGATAGTGGCGACCCAGTTGACGGACGGGACCGGCGTTGCCGGCGGGCGCTGAGGTGCGCGTTGAGTCCGGCTTTGGCAGGCAAAAAAGGCGCCTCCGCTAAACTCAAGCGAGAAAAAGACTGGCGTTGGACCTGGCCCGGCAGAAGGCTTGGTTCTGCGTTCAGATATTGCGCACTGACCTGGACCCACCCTCATTCATGACTCTTGACCAACTCGAATACTGGCTTGTGCAATTGACCGGCGGGGATGCGCGCCTGGCGTTGGCATTGCAAATTTTCATCGTGGTGTTGGCCGTGGTGGTGTTCAACTTCTTCTTGCGCCGCATGCTGAAGAAGCTCGAAGAGCGCACCCGCCTGACGACGACGCCGTGGGATTTCGCGCTGGTCTCTGCCGCACGCAAGCCCGTGACCGCGCTGGCCTGGATCATTGGCATCGCCTTTGCCGCGCGCATTGTGCAGGCTGAATCCAGCTCTGCCGTGTTCGAGGCCATTGCACCCGTGCGCACGGTGGGCGTGATCGGCTGCATCACTTGGTTTTTGATCCGCTTCATCCGCAGTGTGCAGGATGGCGTGATGGCCGCCCGCGAAGCCCGTGGCGAGGGGCTGGATCGAACGACGGTGGATGCCATTGGGAAATTAATGCGCGTGTCGGTGCTGATTACCGCGGTGCTGGTGGCGCTGCAAAGCCTGGGCTTTTCGGTCTCCGGCGTGTTGGCCTTTGGTGGCATTGGCGGTATTGCCGTGGGTTTTGCCGCCAAAGACTTGCTGGCCAATTTTTTTGGCGGGCTGATGGTCTACCTGGACCGGCCCTTTGTAGTGGGGGAGTGGATCCGCTCGCCAGACAAGGACATCGAAGGCACGGTGGAGGAGATTGGCTGGCGCTTGACCCGCATTCGCACCTTTGACAAACGCCCGCTATTCGTCCCCAATGCGGTGTTCGCTCAGATTGGGGTTGAAAACGCCTCGCGCATGTCGCACCGTCGCATCAAGGAAACCGTGGGCGTGCGCTATGACGATGTCGCCGTGGTGGCGCCAATCGTGAGTGATATCCGGGCCATGCTCAGAGCCCATCCAGAGATTGCCCAGGACCAGACCCTGATCGTGAACTTCTTGCAGTTTGCCGCCTCCTCGCTGGACATCATGATCTACACCTTCACCAACACGACAAAGTGGGTCGAGTTTCACGAGGTCAAGCAAGACGTGATGCTTCGCATTGCTGACATCGTGGCCAGTCACGGTGCTGAAATGGCCTTCCCTACCCGCACCCTGCACGTGATTGGCCAAGGCGAGAGCGCAGCGGTGGTGTCGGACCAGATGCCATGAGTGAGCACCTGGAATGGTGTGGCACCGCCGTGGCTTTTCGTCCCGGTGAGACCATTGCGGCGGCCCTGCGTCAGGCGGGGATCAGTGATTTTGGCCCGGCCATTGGAGGGCTTCGGCTACGTTATTTTTGCGGCATTGGGGCCTGCCAGGCCTGTTTGGTGTCGGTGAATGGCGGCAGCCCGGTGGAAGCCTGTTTGACCCCTGCGCGGGCGGGCATGCAGCTGGACTTTGCAACGCCCTTTGCCAAAGTGGTGAATCATGATTGACCCCGATGTATTGGTGATTGGCGGTGGGCCCGCTGGTGTGGCCGCGGCCACGGAATTGGCTGATCTGGGCCGTCGCGTGGTGTTGGTGGAGCAGCGCGACCGGTTGGGCGGCGCCATTCACCGAGCCTACGTTGGGCCGGGCGCCAACCCGCTGCAAGTGGTGGCGCGCCACCGGCGCAACTGGGCAGGTTTGGCGCAGCGCCTGGTGCAAGCCGGGGACCGCATTGACACCCACTATGAATCGGTTTTTTTGGGCGTGGACGGGGACGGGCGTTTCCTGCTTGATGAACGGGTGGGCCAGCGTGTGATCGCGGTTCGCCCCAAGGCCGTGGTCTTGGCTGTTGGGGCGATGGAGGTCGTCATGCCGCGCCCGGGCTGGGAACTGCCCGGTGTGACCACCGCAGGGGGCTTGCAGGTGCAGATGAAAGAGACGGGCCGCGCGCCACAGGGGCCGATTTTGGTGGCCGGCACCGGGCCCTTGCCCTTTGCCTTGGCGGCCCAGCTCACCGCCGCAGGCAACCCGCCCGTGGCGGTGTTGGAGCGGGGGCAGCCAGGTAGCGCGGCGTGGCGCCACCCCCGCTCAGCGCTGGACGGGCTGCGCTCACTCTCCAACGTCAAAGATGCACTGGGCTATGGCGCGCGCTTGCTGCGTGCGGGCGTGTCCTACCTGCAAGGCTGGGCAGTGGTAGCGGTTGAAGCCGTGCCCGACGGTTTGCTGGTGACGAGTCAGCACATCGATGGCGCCACCCAACAACATCATGTGCGCCATCTCGCCTTGCACGACGGTCTGGTGCCACAGGCCCATGGCCTGCCGACGCAGGAGATGGCGGGCGTACCAGTAGTTCGCGCTGGCGATTGCCGGGAAGTGTTGGGGGCCGATGGTGCTCTCAGTGATGGTCGGCATGCCGCGCACCAGGTCGCTCGCCAGCTGGGTCTCGTCGTCGCTGACGCAGGTTTGGGCCGGGTTCTTGCCGCCGCGCGTCGAACCCAGCACGCCATGGCGACATTGTGTGCCGCCCCGGTTCATCCCATCGATCCAGA
Source organism: Rhodoferax sp. (assembly GCA_037968455.1). Classification (GTDB taxonomy): domain Bacteria; phylum Pseudomonadota; class Gammaproteobacteria; order Burkholderiales; family Burkholderiaceae_C; genus Rhodoferax. The sequence continues at coordinate 4,449 of JBBKVN010000295.1, read as the reverse complement.
GACGGTGATCTGCCGCTGCGAAGGCCTTCGACGCGCCGATCTCGATGCCTTGCAAGGCGCCCAATCGGCGCGGGAAATTCGTTTGGTGGGGCGCTTCGGCATGGGCGTGTGCCAAGGCCGTTTTTGTGCGGGTCATGTGGCCCGGTTGGCAGCGCAGGCAGATGTGAGTTTTGACCCAGCTGACCTTGCTGGCGGTATACCCCGTTGGCCACTTCGACCGGTGTCTCTCAGCGCCCTCGCGGCTTTCAAGGGCGAATAAGTTCCTGATCAGCTGACGATGGAGGCCAGCGCGAACCGACGCGGCGAGAGGGCGGACAAGTCCTGCGTGGGCTCCAGATCACAAGCGAGGCGGGCAACGGCGCCGCCCACCATGGGCCCCAAACAAATGCCATCACCCTGCATGGCCGTGGCAATGATGAGTCCTTCCAGTGTGGGGTGCCGGCCAATGATGGGCAACCCGTCCGGTGTGGTGGCGCGAATGCCGGCAAAGGTGCGAACCACCCGTTGGCGGGCCAGCGCCGGGTAGACGTCCAGCGCCTCACGCAATATCGCAGCCACCGTCACCACATCGGTCTGGCGGTCGGTCAAGCCTTCTTCCCGGCTGCTGCCAATCAGGAACTGTCCCGTGGCCAAGGGGTCGATCACCAGGTTCACACTGCTTTGTCCCGGCACGGTGGCACGCTTGGCGGCCAAATAGCCTGCCGACATCAGCGGGCCAGGAAAAGCCGCTCCACCCATTGCGGCCCGGTCGGTGACGATGAGTTGGCCTTTGCGGGGAATCATGACCTCGCTCAAACCCAGCAAGGGGCCGGAGTCAATGCCCGCTGCCACCACCACGCGGTCGGCCAGAATACGGCCCGTATCTGTTTCAACCCCAATGACGCGGCCGTTGGCCACCGCCAGGCGACGCACCGGTGTGTGACGGAGGGGCGCCACTTGCGCCGCCGCCAAGAGGCGGTTGACCACCTGGTAGCCAATGGCATGGCCATCTTGCGGCACCTTCAGGCCGGCCAACACCCGTTCGCCCAGGCCAGGAATCCGGTTCAGAAGTTCGGCGCGGGTCAACGCGATGGTGGGCTCTCCTTCGCTTGCCAGATCCCTGCCTTGGGTGTGAATCAGTGTCACCTCCTCGGGAGTGCGGGCAAAAAGGTAGGTGGGGCGGGTGTGAAAGGCGCCAGCCAGCACCTCCTCTTTCACCAGTTGGGCGTACAAATCCCGCGCTTCCCGGGCGAGTCGCATCATGGTGCCGGGACGTTTGCTGGCCACTGACACGGCGCCGTCAGAGGCCCCGGTGGCGCCAGAGGACGGCGTTTGGGCATCCAGCAGCGTCACCCGTGCTCCCGCCCGCGAAAGGTAATACGCCGTGGCTGCCCCCACAATGCCCGCACCGACGATCACAACATGGGGGAGAGAGGTAGGGCGTGTCATATCGAAAGCGGGCTGAAAACCCCATTATCGGGGCCGCCCGGACCGTGCTGGCGCAAGCCGCAAGGCCTTTCTCAACAGGTGAGAGACCCCGGCGTGTGGGGATGTATTCTGTTACTGATTTTTCATTCGCGGTGGAGACTTCGCCGGATGAAAAAACTACCATGAGTTTTTCAAGGAAATTTCATGGCAATTACTCCCGGCTTCTTCAATAAACGCGATCCTGAGGCGTCGACCTCCCGTCATATTCCAAGCACCCACAACAACACCAGTTACAGCCCCACGGGCTCACCGGTCTCCCAGCCTGTGACGGCGCCAGCGCCCTCACCTGCGTCGGTCAGTGATGCGGCCACGGCGCCAGAAGGCGGCAGCAAGCTCACAGTAGGCCCTAACATCAAGCTCAAAGGCGTTGAGATCACCGATTGCGACACTTTGGTGGTTGAGGGGCTGGTTGAGGCGACGATGGATTCGCGCGTCATTCAAATCTCGGAACGCGGGGCGTTCAAAGGAGCGGCTGAAATTGACATTGCTGAAATCCATGGCCAGTTTGATGGCAATCTGACTGTGCGCCAGAAACTGACCATCTTTTCCACCGGCAAGGTCAGCGGCAAGATTCGCTACGGCAAGGTGGTGATCGACGAGGGCGGCCAACTGACTGGCGAGATTCTCTTTGGCGCTGCCACTCCCTCACCCAAGTCCAGCGTTCAGGAAAAACCGGCCCTGTCGGTCGCCAACGGCGCCTGATCGGCCCTGCCGAGCCGGTTGGTTTATGCGTGCGCCTCGCGCACGCAGTCTTCCAGTTCGGTAAAGGCGTCAGCCAGGTACTCCCCCAAACGCGCCAGGTTGGGGAGTTCGTCTGTGGCGATCAACCCAAAGTACAACTCGTCGGCATAGCTGAACAGGGTGATGTTGAGCAGGTTGCTCGGCGGCAGGGTGCTGATGGGGTGCATCTCCTGCATCCGGGCGCCTTTCAAATACAAGGTGTTGGCTGGCCCGGGTACGTTAGACACCAGGGTGTTCCCTGTCGGCGGTAGTCGATCACTTAGTTTTAGCATCTCGGCAATCTGCCCAAACACCCCGGTGATCAGGGTGTAGGACTCAATCGCGTCCGGACTCACGCTGTCAATCATGGTGCGCACATTGCGTAGCGAAAAGCCAATGTTGCGCAAGCGCACATAAGGGTCGTCGGTGGGCGCCGAAAGCTCGACCTGAATGATGCCAATCTTGTTGCCACCTGTTTTTTCACCCTCTTGACGCAGGTTGACCGGCATTTGAATGGTGATGGGCCGCTCAAGCTGAACGCCTTGGTCTTTCAGGTAGCGGTGAAGGGCCGCGTCCACGCAGGTCAGTGCCACGTGGTTGAGGGTGGAGCGAGTGCGCTCCCGAATGTGCTTGACCCGCGCCATGGACACCGCCGCCGTGGCAAATTGCCGTCCCGCCGTGACCTGTCCAGTCAATGGGGTGTCGGCGCTGGCCAAAAAGGGCAGGGCGATGGCGTTTTTGGTGAGTTTGACACTTTCCAGCAGCAGCATGGTGGCCAGGCGCCCAATGCCGAGAACGCGTTTGCTGTTGCGGGTAACCTGCGTCCAGGCTGACTGAATCACTTCCGCCTTGTGGCGCACCCGCAGCGGGCCGCCGGTGCCGTGGCGAACGGTCCAGACCGGCTGCAAATCAAGGTCGTCCGCGCTGGCGGCCAACCCTTGCGCGGTCCAGCGCGCCATGGTCACGCCGTCGGCAACGGCATGGTGCAGCTTTTGGTAAATCGCGAAGGTGCCGTTCGGCAGCCCGTCAATGATGTGCATTTCCCACAAGGGTCGGCTACGGTCCAGTCGCGGCGTGTGCAGCTCGGACACAAAGGCGTAAAGGGCCTCCCGGGAGTTCGCGTCTTTGGGAAGCTTGTGGTAGAAAATATGTTGCGACAAGTCCACTTCATCCAGTGCCCGCCAGCGCGGCATGGCGGTGAGCGAGAAGTGAATGACCCGGTTGAACGGGGGCTTCACGTCAGTGAAAGTCAAATACTCTTGGTACAGCTTCTTGACGAACGTGGCGCCCGCTTTGGCTGGCTTTTTGAAAAGCAGCAGGCCACCCACGTGTTTAGGGCTGGCGTCGGATTCGGCAATAAAAAAGGCCAGATCCAGCAGGGACAGTTTGCTCATATCAACTCCAAGTCAGTATTCGAAAACGCAAAAAGACAAAGGTACGACGCGCGCCGGGGCACTAATTTGTTTGTAAATGAAACACCGGGCGACGCTCGCCCACGGTCATTCCCCGGGCATTTTTCAGCGTGGAGGCCCGCCAGGGCGCCAGTGCGTCGCGCTGTGCGTCATCCAGCCAGCCCAGTTGGTCCAACACCGCAACCGTGGCCGCAAACAGTGCCGGCTTGTTGGCATCGATGATCTTGATGGCCAGGGCCTCGCCCCGGCTTTTGCTACCCACGACCTGAACGCCATCGGCCCCCACTTTGGTGACCCAGTCGCCGCGCCCGGCCTGCATAAAGGCCAGGTCATTGCGGCCAGTGCCCGAGACCAAGTCGGGGTGAGCGGTCATGGCCTCACTCAGGGTGGCAAAGCTGGCACCAAATTCAGCGTCACGCTCGCCACTCGCGAGGCGGGCATAGCCGTAGGCCAGGCGGGACAAGGGCATGGCGTAGTTGGGCGCGGAGCAGCCGTCAATGCCCATGCGAAAGTCCTGTTCATCCATGCCTACCGCGCGCGCCACGTCGCGCCGCACGGCTTGTTGCAAGGGGTGGTTCGGCTCGATGTAGTCGTCCAGGCTCAGCCCATGCTGCACGCAGTAAGACAGAAACCCGGCGTGTTTGCCGCTGCAATTGTTGTGGCGCTCATCAAACACCAGATCGGGCGGAGGCGCTTGCTCCAGTGTGGCAAACAGGCTGGGCACATGGCAGCCGCAGCGTAGCGCCTTGTAAGTGAGGCCGGCCTGGTCCAGCATGCTTTGGGCGGTGGCCACATGCTTGGCTTCACCGTTGTGGCTGGCACACAGCAGGGCCACTTGTTCGGTGGAGTA
>JBBKVN010000294.1:0-3998 GCA_037968455.1 Rhodoferax sp. | reverse complement strand
TCAAGGGCGACCAGCGCCCTAGTCTGGCCATATTGCCGCGTACCACCTCAGAAGTTCATGACTTAGGTCAATTGAGTTGCGAAGACAAGGACTTTCCAGTGGATGGTTGGGCGCTGCTGGCCTCCTATGAAAGGCACCTCCGAAAGGGTTGTTCACCGGCCGCGGATAATCCCGACCTATGAACCTATCCCTTTCACTTTTCCCGTTGGGCTGGCAACACTACTTGCTTGGTGGCCTGCTGATCGGCACGGGCACGGCCCTGCTCTTTGTGCTGACCGGCCGCATTGGCGGCATGAGCACGGTGTTTTCAAGCACTTGGTCGTATGTGGTGCAACGCCCGTTTTTTCAGCAGCGCCGATTTCTGGACTCGCGCAGCTGGCGACTGGTGTATGCACTGGGTTTAGTTTTGGGCGCACTCATCTGGTGGCTTGGATTCGCTGGCGGCGTGCCTGAGGCCACGGCAGTGCCTGAATGGCAGCTCCTGATTGGTGGATTTTTTGTGGGCTACGGGGCCCGTCTAGGCAACGGCTGCACGTCTGGGCATGGCATTTGCGGTTTGGGATCCTTTCAATGGCCCTCATTGATGGCCGTTTTGACCTTCATGGCGACAGCGTTTCTGACTGCCAACCTGGCCGCAAGGTGGTTGGCATGAAGCAAGGTAACCTGAACATTTCCCGCATGGGAGCCACGCTGATCTCGGGCATCCTGTTCGGCTTTGGCCTGTCTTACTCGACCATGATCCGACCAGAAGTTGTGTTGAGTTTTCTGCGCTTTGAAGACTTTGGCTTGATGCTGGTCATGGGCGGCGCGGTTTTGGTGGTGGGACTGATTTACACGCTGGCACCTCGTCTGCTCAAACGCCCTTTGCTGGACGATCACTTTCATGCGCATCCCAGCCAATGGAACCGGGACACCGCTGTGGGTGCCGCTTTGTTTGGAATAGGCTGGGGTTTGTGCGGCGTCTGCCCAGGCCCGGCCATTGCCGGACTCGGTGCCGGCAACTGGAGCCTGATGTGGGCCTTGGTCGGCATCGCGGCAGGCGCCTTGACCCAAGGGCTAAGAGCACGATAGACCCGTGTCAGCACTCAGGGGCAAGGCCTAGTCTGCAACGCCCTTCCTTCGCGCCAAGACAAGGCGTGGCGGCGGCCCTTATGCTTACCGTATTTCTACCGCGCAACTCACACCATGTCATTGCTTTTGACCCGTCCGAACCCAAAGACAATCAACCGCCGCACCGCGCTTCAAAGCGGCCTGGCGCTGTTCATGCTGCCATCGGCCTCCATGGCTTTGACAGCCCCCACGCTTTGGCCTCGGGAATTGGCCGTGCCAGGCGGTGTCGCACGTTTGTCACTGGGACCTGCAGCCGTTCGGCCCACCGCCTATGACGGTGAAGTACCGGTGCTGGTTCTGGGTGATGTGATTGAGTGGACCGCCGTGCTTGGAATTCCCCTCAGCGCCACCCCAGGCAACGCGATTCTTGCCGTGCAGAAACCGGGCAGCTTGCCAAGGCAGTTGGAATACACCATCGCACCCAAGCATTACAAAGAACAGCGCCTGAAGGTAGCGCCTGGCACGGTGGATCTTGCGCCAGAAGACTTGGCGCGATATGAACGAGAACGCACCCATCAGGCAACCGTGATGGCCACATTCAGTGAACCGTTGCCGCAAGGGTTGTTGCGTATGCAGGTGCCTACACCAGGGCGTCGCTCCAGTTCGTTTGGCTTGCGACGAGTATTCAATGGTCAGCCTCGCAATCCGCACAGCGGCATGGACATTGCGGCACCCACTGGCACACCCATCGTCGCGCCACTCGCCGGCCAAGTGATCGACACCGGCAATTACTTCTTCAATGGCAACACGGTATGGCTAGACCACGGCGGTGGCTTGCTAAGCATGGTTTGCCACCTCAGCGCCATTCACGTCAAAGTTGGCGATCGCCTGCGGGCAGGCGATCGTGTCGGCGCCGTAGGTGCCACGGGGCGGGTCACCGGCCCTCATCTTCATTGGGGCGTGATGCTGAACCAGACCATGGTTGACCCGGCACTTTTCCTGGCCGACTGACATTTCCGAGACCCGCGGCCGGATCAAAGTGTCAGCCAAACACCAAACCAGGCGGCCAGCAACCGTAAAGAAAGATCTGAATGGGTTGCCACATCGCGACCCAGCCAACAATGATCAGCCCGTCCTTCAAGACTCGCAAGCCAGCGCTGTTCGCCACCGGCGCCAACAACTCGGCACCCCGCAGACATAGGACGAGGAAACCAAGCCCAATCATCAAAGTGATGCGCCCCTCCGCAGCAACAGTTGCAATTGGCGAAGAACCAGCACACTTTTATAGTCGAAGTAGTTGTGAATTGCATCCGCGACCAGGGCTGTCGGGTCGTCTTGAGGCCAGTGCGCAATATGCACAATGATGCGAAATCGACTGTCTTGAGGAAACTCCAGAGCCCAGTTTTCCAGAAACTCCTGCGCCTCGTTATCGAGATCTCGGTGGCGGAATGGCGTTGGGTCCATCGAATTGAACAGCGCAGACAATTCGCTGATGCGAAGTTCAATTGGATGGACTGGCGCGTGTTTCTAGCTCATGCTGCCATCTTGCACCGACCCGTGCTATTGAACTGAAGCACCAAACCAAGCCCAACCCCGCTATAGTGAAAACGCGGCCAAGAGAAGGTTCTCACGGCCCGCTCAACCCCAAAGGGAGGACTCTCATGCTTCAACGCCCCACCCGCCTGGTAACCATTGCCGCCATCGGACTTGGTTCAACGGCCCTTTTTCTTGTTGCCCTATTGGCCCCGCCTTGGAAGCACGCTGACGCGCAGGGTGTGATGTCTGCGCCCGCCTGTCAGTGCTCAGCGCCAACGGCTATTCCCGGCATTTCTACAACCATTGTTCATTGCCTTTGCGGCGGGATGTCTTGTGTCATCACCGAGCACACTGGTCTAGGCAAGAATGGCAACCTGCTTCAATGCGTCAAATAGTCCAACTGGCTTGCCAACTCTGCGCGATTAAATTTCGACAAGCACTTTGCCGCGATGATCGCCCGTGAACAGGCTGTTCAGTGCGCCGGGTAGATTTTCAAAACCTTTGACCACGGTTTCTTCAAACACCAGTTCGCCTCGCTGCACCCAAGGGCCAACAATGCGCAGCAACTCGTCCATTCGATGGGCATAGTCCCGCGCCAGCATGCCCTGGATGGTGGCGCGCTGGTAGAGCATGTGGTGCAAGAAGCGAGGGCCAAGTTCAGGGGTATCCAACCCGCCGGAATATTGACTGATGGTGCCGCAAATGACGATCCGGGCCCGCCGATTGATGATGGGAAAGATGGCGTCGCTGATCCAGCCCCCCACATTGTCAAAGTACACGTCGACGCCACCCGTTCTTTCCTGAATGGCATCGGAGAGCTGCGGGGCCGAGTCAAAGGCTTTGTAGTCCAGTGCCCAATCGAGGCCTACCGTGTCCGTCAGCCACTGGCATTTGCTGGCGCCGCCGGCAATGCCGAGGACACGGGCACCATGTTTTTTGGCGAATTGGGCGACCAGAGAACCCACAGCGCCTGCAGCCCCCGAGACCACGACCACTTCGCCAGCGTGGGGCCGGCCTGACTCTGTCAACCCAAACCACGCCGTGCGACCCGGCATTCCCAACACGCCCAAGGCCGTACTGACGGGCGCCAAAGTCGGGTCCAGTTTGCGCACGGCGCTGTGGTGGCAGCGGGCATGGCTTTGCCACCCCAACATGCCCTCAACCCAGTCGCCTGCCGTGAGATGACTCGCTTGAGATGCGATGACCTTCCCCACCATGCCCGCGTTCTGAACCGCATTGAGCGGATGCGGCTCGGCGTTATAGGTCGGTTTAAGTGATTGGTTGATCCGCATGTAGGGATCAACACTGATGTATTTGGCCTCCACCAGAATCTCGCCCGTCGACAGCTCATCGGACAGTGGGTTGCATCTCAACTCATAGTGTTCGGGGCCCACCACCTGTGTGGGGTGTTG
>JBBKVN010000293.1:0-16391 GCA_037968455.1 Rhodoferax sp. | reverse complement strand
GTTTCCCCGGTCATGTTGCCTCCCGCCTGACCCGGCCTGACTCTTCCAGAATCAGGCATAAAGCGACGGCTGCGGCAATGGCCACCAACACGTTCAACTTGAACGGCAGCGCAAATGCCGCCACGGCCGCGGCACCCGCCACGCCTGCGGACACCACCCGCAAGCGACTGGAGGCCAATGAACAAAGAATACCCAGCAGCGCCAGAATGCCGGCAAAACTCAAGCCCCAATGCGTGGGAATAAAGTTGGCCAGTACCACACCAATCACGCTGCACCCCACCCAGGCAGTCCAGTTCACGATCGAGTTGCCCGCCAAATAGGCCTGATGCCCCAGCCGCTGGGCATCGTCGGCCTCATGGCTCGGGAAACGCTTGGTGAACATGACGTAAGTCAGGTCAGTGGTCAGATAGCCAGTCACCAGGCGCTCCCACAAGGGCAGGTGCATCACATAGGCGCGCATGTGCGCACTGAACACTACAAACCGAAGGTTGACGCACATGCCGGTGGCGAGAATCACCCACATGGGCGCGCCGGCCATGAGCAAGGGAATCGCCGCAAGCTGCGAACTGCCCGCAAACACCATCACGCCCATGAGCAAGGACTCAGTCAGGCTCATGCCGGACTTCATCATCGCCACCCCCATCATCAAGCCCCACGCCGCAAGGCCTGGTGCCACAGACAGCGAGTCACGCATGCCCTGGGCAAACTCCGGATGTTGGTAATTGATGCGTTTGAAGAACACTAATTGACCCGGGGTTCAAACACCTGACGGACCTGCACGTCAAAGCCACGCAGAAAGTCCGCCACACCGAGTCGCTTGCCGCCCGGGCGCTGCAGCGCGGTGAGAGTTACTATCGAATTCATAGCTGCTACCGCAATGCCATCGGGCGTGACGGCCACAATTTGCCCATATTCAACGTCTGTGGGAGGCAGGCCAGGCGCAACTTGCGCAGCCCATAGCTTGAGGGTTTCACCATTCAGAATGGCACTGGCTGCCGGAAACGGGTTGAAGGCGCGCACCCGGCGCACAATCACCTCGGCGGGTTGCGTCCAATCAACCGCCGCTTCGGACTTGTCAATTTTGTGGGCATAAGTCACACCAGCCTCGTCCTGCTTGACGGGTGCCAGAGCGCCGCGTTCGGCCAGGGCCAAGGCGTCCACCATGAGGCTCCCGCCGAGTTCCGCCAGCGTGTCGTGCAGCGTGGCGGTGGTGTCGGCGTCGTCAATGGGCACAGCCGCTACCAGCAACATGTCGCCGGTATCTAGGCCTTCATCCATTTGCATGATGGTGATGCCGGTTTGCGCATCACCCGCCTCGATGGCCCGGTGAATCGGGGCGGCGCCGCGCCATCGGGGCAGCAGAGAGCCATGGATATTGAAACAACCCAAACGAGGCAGGTCAAGCACCCACTGCGGCAGGATCAGCCCATAGGCCGCGACCACCATCGCATCGGCGTTGACGGCCAGCATGGCATCTCGGGCCGCAACGGCTTCATCGGCAAACTTGCCGTCCAGACGCAAACTCCGAGGCTGGGCAACGGGGATCGCATGATCGAGCGCAAACTGTTTGACGGCCGAGGCCTGCAACTTCAGGCCACGACCGGCGGGACGATCCGGCTGACTGAGCACCAGCGCGATCTCATGTCCGGCCGCGTGCAACTGGGCCAGCGCAACGCGGGCGAATTCCGGCGTGCCGGCAAAAATCAGCTTCAAGCGCGCTCCTCACGCTGGAGCTTGATCATTTTTTTCTTGATGCGGTCCCGCTTCAGAGGGGACAGGTACTCAACAAATACCTTGCCCATCAGGTGGTCCATTTCATGCTGAATGCAAACTGCCAGCAAGCCATCCGCTTCGACGATTCGGGTTTTGCCGTCGCCATCCATCGCGCTGACCTTGACTTCGTCAAAGCGCGTCACGCCGTCGTAAATGCCGGGCACCGACAGGCAGCCTTCTTCATTCAAATGCGTCGCGGCGCTGGTCCAGACCAACTCGGGGTTGATGAGCACCATGGGCTCATCCCGCTCCTCAGTCACGTCAATGACAATGAGGCGTTCGTGCACATCGACCTGAGTGGCGGCCAGGCCGATGCCCTTGGCGTCGTACATGGTCTCCAGCATGTCGGCAATCAAGGCCTTTATGCGTACATCAACGGTGGCAACTGGGCTGGCAACGGTGTGCAGCTTGGGATCAGGAAAGCAAAGAATGGGTAAAAGCGCCATGATTTTTCGGGAAGTGTGGGGGCCCCGTGCCAACTGCCGGGCAGTCGGGAGCGCCGCAAAGGTTCTAATATGTCTCTATTTTCGCCACTTTTAAGGGAAGCCGTGGCGAGGGCAGGTAGAAAGCGTTGCCGAATCAAGGGCTTGGGCGCAAAATCGTGCGTGAATTGTCAAGAATTTATCGTCACGGCGCGCCCTCAGGCCGTTCACCAATCCGATCAAAACGCATTTGAAATGCAACAAGATATGACACAACTCATGATGGCCAAATCCAAGGCTGCAATGGCCGCGGCGGCCCTGGTCTCTGGCGCAATGATTCTCCCCTTTTCTGTGTCTGCCCAAGATTTCCCCATTACGGCGGGTCAGCGGGCGACGGCGACTCAGGTGGCGCAGTCCGGTGTACCTTTGAGTGAAATCAGCGCCAATGCGCCGGACGAGTACACCGTGAAACGGGGCGACACGCTTTGGGCGATTTCCGGAATCTTCCTGAAACGCCCCTGGCGCTGGCCAGAGCTTTGGGGCATGAATCTTCAGGACATCAAAAATCCACATTTGATTTATCCTGGGCAAAAATTGTATTTGGAGCGAAAAGACGGCCGTGCCAGTTTGCGCACACGTCAATCGGCCAATGGCGAGATCCCGACGGAGACCATTCGCTTGTCGCCGCGCACCCGCTACGAAAGCCTCGCCAACGATGCGCTGCCCACGCTGAACAGCCAGTTCATCGAAGCCTTCCTGGCGGAGCCCGTGATCGTCGATGAAAACGGGCTCAACTCGGCGCCCCGCATCGTGGCAGCCCAAGAAGGTCGTGTGCTTTTGACTCGCGGCGATCGTGCCTATGCGCGTGGCCCCGCAGACGCCACATTGGTTGATGACCCCACAAAAAGGCAAAAAGCCTACCGCGTTTTCCGCAATGCCACTCCTTTGAAAGACCCGGTGACGGGAGAGATTCTGGGCTACGAAGCGCAGTATGTCGGCAAGGCCTTGCTCGCGCGCGGCGAGTCCACCCAGGAGTCCACTGACAAAGAAGGCAAAGCGCGGATTGACATTGTTCCCGCCACAATCGACATCACTGCGGCCAAAGAGGAAATGCGGGTAGGGGATCGCTTGCTGCCCGAGCCTGAACCCCAGCTGCTGAGCTATGTCCCTCGGGCGCCAAGTAGCAAGGTGGACGGTCGCATTGTTTCCGTCTACGGCAGTGCCGTGGCCAATGCTGCTCAAAACCAGGTGGTCGTGGTCAACTTGGGAACCCGCGATGGCATCGAGAGTGGTCATGTCATGGCCATCATGAAAGACGGTGCCCGCCTCATCGACAAAACCGATCCAGCGCGAACTGCCCTGAAGTTACCTGATGAGCGCAATGGTTTGCTCATGGTCTTTCGCCCCTTCGAGAAGCTGTCCTATGCGCTGGTGTTGGACATCACGGACGGCGTAAAGATTGGGGATCGGCTGACAGATCCCCGCTAAGTCGCAGTGGATCGCGATGAACTCAGCGGATGGCTTCGGCTGTCTCTGACACGAGGTGTTGGCAACGAAGGCGCTCGCAAACTGCTGGCTGCCTTTGGGTTGCCAGCATCCATCTTCAGCCAGTCTTCAACGGCTTTGCAGCAAGTTGTCAGCACCGCCCAGTCGAACGCCATACGCGAAGAACCGGCTGAACTGGCTCCTCTGCTTGAGACAACCTGGGCTTGGCTGAATGATGACAGCCCGGGGGCTGCTCAACGACAAATCGTCGTATTGGGGGATTCAGACTACCCGCCGTCGCTGCTGACGATGGAAGATCCGCCGCTGATGCTGTATTTGTTGGGCGCCGGGAGTTTCAGTCCACATGGGCTCGAAACCCAAGAAGGACATACGCAAGGCCCTCCACAATCTATAGCAAAAATGCTGTCAGATCGAGCCTCGCTCAGCCTGGCCATGGTGGGCAGCCGCAACCCGACTCCTCAAGGGGCGGCCAATGCCCGGCAGTTTGCCAAAGCATTCGCTCAGGCGGGTTTGACGGTGGTGTCAGGCTTGGCCTTGGGCATTGATGGTGCCGCCCATGAAGGCGCACTTGAGGGGCACGCTCCAACCAAACCGGCCTTGGCGACGGTCGCCGTCGTCGGCACCGGCCTTGACCGCGTCTACCCCAAAGCCCACCGTGATCTGGCCCATCGCATTGCCCAACATGGTGTATTGCTGAGTGAGTACCCACTGGGAACGCCGCCGCTGACCGCCAACTTCCCCAAGCGCAATCGACTCATCGCGGGACTGACACAGGGCACACTGGTGGTCGAAGCGGCCATGAAGTCCGGTTCACTGATCACCGCGCGATTGACCGTGGAACAAGGCAAAGAGGTTTTCGCCATCCCGGGCTCCATTCACTCCACCCAATCACGGGGATGCCACTCGTTGATCAAACAAGGGGCCAAACTCGTCGAGTCGGCCATGGATGTTCTTGAGGAAATGAAGCTTGACCGTGTGACGCCTGCAGGTGAGGCGTCACCGGCCACCGATGCTGACACCAGCGTCAATGGGTCCTCAGACTCAGACACACTGCTTTTGAATTGCCTTGGATTCGATCCCGTGAGCCTGGATGCTTTGCAGGCCAGAACCGGCTTGGGCACTGCCAGTTTGCAGGCACAACTGATGACTTTGGAGCTGGACGGCTTGGTGGCCCGCTTGCCAGGCGGCTTGTTTCAGCGACTGGTCACGGCTTAACGCCGGAAATGCACCGCAAATCCGACGCAAGGCGCAGTTTGCTGCAATTGGGTCCCGATTCGCGATATATTGGTTGCCATGTTTGAAGTGCTTGTTTTCGTATTTGAGAATTACTGGCGCGGGGATGCCTGCCCCGAGTTGGCGCACCTGGAGCGCAAACTGAATACGGTTGGGTTCGATGCGGAGGAGATTCAGGATGCCTTGGTGTGGCTAAAGGATCTCAATCTGGCGGCCAGCGGCCTGCAACAACCTGTGGTCTCCCATCGAGACGAGGCAGAGGGCACAACTGCGGTGAATCCCCACTTTTTCAATCAATCGCCCAATACCATGCGGGTTTATTCCTTCGCGGAACAGTCGCGCTTGAGCATGGAGTCCTTGGGCTTTATTACCTTCTTGGAAAGCTCGAAGGTACTGACCCCGCACATGCGTGAAATTGTGATTGATCGCGCGATGGCAGCGAGCACAGACCTGGTTCCGCTCGACGATCTCAAGATCATCGTCTTGATGGTCTTCTGGAGCTTGGGCATAGAGCCTGACGCCCTCGTTCTGGACGAGTTGTGCGAACCGAGCGCAGAGCGCGTCGCCCACTAACTACGCCGAACTTAGCTAAGCAAACGCTCTGGGTTTGCTTCCAATTTGACCAGTGCATCGCGGGTTGCGCGCACGGTCAAGGTTTCCTCTTCCTGAGGTAGCAGCAATCCGGCCTGCAGGTAGGCGGCCAGACGGCCAGCTTGAATCAAATAACTGCGCCCATCCGCTGAAGCCAGCAGCTGCAAATGCTTTCGCTCGCTGCGCCAGAGTAGCTGCACCTGAATCACGCGGTCATTGTGGTCCAGCGTGAACCAGGAACCCAGTTGCAGCTCTTGCGCCCAAGCCAACATGGCGGCATTGGGCAACGACCCTCCATTGGAAACAACCACAATGGTCGAGGCGTCAATGCCCAACATCAATTCAATGCTTTCGGCGTCCAGTGGCAGGTCGCCCATGCCGTCCTCGCTGACAAAATCCTCAAGCCGCTCCAAGCGCTCCGCCATTGCCTTGATCTGCTCAGCCGGAATGGCCTGCGTCTTGGACATAAAGGCATCTGCCAGTGTGTCGCTCACCACTTTAATATGCCCATCTTGCGCCGATGGCGCCAGACCCAGCATGCTCATGCCGGAACGCAGTTTTTGCAAAAGCTTCGGCAAGTCCTGAATCACTCTTGCGCGGTCCGCCCGATTGGGCTTGGCACTAGCGGCCCACACCAAGTCCGTGGCTAATTTTTTAAGCTCCAAGGTCTCCGCGTGCCGTGGGCCTTTGCGAACTGCTGACACAGCCAGCACTTCCGCCCACACTTTGAACAGAAACTCGCGAACCTCCTCCCGGACCGGCATATCCTTGAGCATGTTCCGCATCTCGATCGTGTATTGAATCGTCAGTGTTTCCTTTTGCTCCACCTGCTGGGCCACACTCACCACTTTTTTGGTCGCATCAGACCCTGTCAAAAATTTGGACAGAAATTTCTGAAATTCGTCATACACCAGCTGATAGACGCGTTTTCCGGTCTCTGGGTACTGCTCAATCACCTGAACTACGCGCTTGATTTCGGCCTGTAAGACATTGCTATTGACACTGTTGTCGTCAAAGCCCATGACGCAGGAGCCCATTCGATCGATCAACTGCCGGGCGGGATGGTTCAGTGTGCTAAAAAAATCAGGCTCGGCCAACGCCACTCGCAATACCGGCATCTGAAGACGCGCAAACCAGACCCTGACTCCCGGCGGAATTCGGTCTTCCTGAAGAATGGCCTGAAACATCAAGGCGACGATTTCAATAATCGCTTTTTCATTCTTGGTTTCCGCTTTTCGCTTCAGTTCACTGGTTGTTCTGCGCAACTCAACCGCAACCTTTGCAACCCCAGCTGGACTAAAGTCCTCCATGACCGTGTCGCCGCCCGCGTATTCGGCTGGTGGCCGTGGCTGATAAGCGATCGCCGCAGCCAAAGCTGGCGAAGGCAATGCTTGCACCTCGGTGTCAAAGTTGGTATCCGCCGACCCGACCAACAAGCGCTTCAGTTGGCCCATGACGCCCAAGGCGCGACTGCGAGCCCGTGCAAGCGGCGTGCTGGAGGTCATTAAACGAGTCTCGTCCGACGTGCCCCCATACATGGACGAATGCCGCCCGACCGGTTGGGGGCTAGACATTGTGGAACCAGAAGAAGATGCGTCGCGCTCGCCCGTGGCCCCTGCCGCAGACGGCGATGACGTTGTCGAACCAGGATTTCCGCTACCCCAGCCCAAACGCCCCCCAAATGCATTTGAACGGGGTGTTGACGGATCTCCCATTCGAGACGGGGGGGCTTGTGTTTGTGAACTCACTCCGGCGCGCCCGCCAGAGTTGTTGTCATTCACGCCGGTGCCTGGTCCGTTTTGGGGACTTAGGGAGGCACTTGCCGAATTTGTCGACAGCGGAGCCGTCTCGGAGGCGGGCCCCAGCGACGTTGATCGAAGTGGCGCAGGCGAAGTCGCTCGCTTGACTCGCGCGTCGACTTGAATGATGGGCATGACTCCTGCCTCAATCAGAAATCGATTGCACTGGGCAAATGCCTGTTTCAACTGGTCCACCAACAGCTTCTGAGCCACTTCACTTACTACGGCCCAAGCCTCTCGCGGCAGGCCCACATTACCCCATTGCTCAATCACCGGGTGCAACAATGTGTCAGGGCGCAGCACGTCGCCCGCTTCAAGCTCCTGAGTGCCCTCCAGATGCTTGACCCGATGGCCAAGGTCACTGATTTCTGAGTTGGCTTTCTCAGTCAGGCTTTGCACTAGGCGAGAAACGAGGATTCGATTCTCGACGACCTCGGTTCCCATCAATTCCAGCTCGTCAGTGGGTAGTTTTTTGGCGACGGCCACTGGAGGCTGCAACGCGAGCTTCCAGGCACCCTCAACGCGTTGCTTCCAGGATGCCTGTTCACGCTGAAACACGGTCCAAGCATCGCGACGAATTTGCTGTTCTTTCGATGGCACGGCCTCACTCATGGAGGCGACGAATCGCTCATCAATGGCCACCACCAAGGGCGCCAACGCCTTCCCAGCCTCAGCAATTAGACGAACCCTGACATCATGTGCCAATCGGGCTCGCTGAGCAAAAGTAAGGGGGGACGCCATGAATCAAATTCTAGGAGACTTCCCGCCAGCCGTCACGTTGCAGCGGGGAGAAATTGATCAAACAGTGGCGCCAGAGTTGGGATCGTTAGGATCTTCGTCTTTCTTGGGTGTATTTTTAATCAGGTCTTCGCGCTGAATTCCTAACCACATCGCAACCGCAGCGGCGACGAAGACCGAAGAGTAAATGCCAAACAGAATGCCGATGGTCAACGCCAAGGCGAAGTAATGCAACGTTGCCCCCCCGAAGAGAAGCATGGACAGCACCATCAATTGGGTCGATCCGTGTGTGATGATGGTTCGGCTGATGGTGGAGGTAATGGCACTATTGATGACTTCTTCGCTCGTCATCTTGCGATAACGGCGGAAATTTTCCCGAATACGGTCAAAAATTACGACCGACTCATTCACGGAATAACCCAGCACAGCGAGCACGGCGGCCAGCACCGGCAACGAAAACTCCCACTGGAAAAAAGCAAAAAACCCAAGAATGATGATGACGTCGTGCAAATTGGCGATGATGGCGGCAACCGCAAACTTCCACTCAAATCGAATGGCCAAGTAAATCATGATGCCGGCAATGACAAACGCCAAGGCCTTCAGCCCGTCAACTACAAGCTCATCGCCCACCTGAGGCCCCACAAACTCGCTTCGCCGCATGGTGACACCGGCGTCTGACTCCTTGAGTGCGGCCAACACCGTCACGCTCTGTTGGGCAGAACTGACGCCTTTTTGTACAGGCAAGCGAATCAGGACGTCGCGGGTAGTTCCAAAATTTTGAACCTGCACGTCCTGTAGACCCAGCTTTGACATCACGCCACGAACACTGTCCAAATTGGCAGGTTGTGAATAGCTCACCTCCATCAACGTGCCGCCTGTGAACTCCACCGACAGGTTCAAGCCGCGCGAGAACAGGAAAAAGACAGCGGCCAGAAATGTGATGAACGAGACTGCATTGAGGACCAGTGCATGCCGCATGAACGGAATGTCACTTTTGATTCTAAAAAACTCCATCTTCTACTCCCTTAGTTTGACTTGAGTTGAGTCGAAGACTCAGGACGCCAAACCGTGCCAATCGACACACTTTTCAGTTTCTTCTTGCGGCCATACCAGGCATTCACCAAGCCGCGAGAGAAGAAAACGCTGGAGAACATACTGGTCAAAATACCCAGTACGTGCACAACGGCAAATCCACGCACCGGGCCTGAGCCAAAAGCCAGCAGCGCCATGCCCGCAATCAGGGTGGTCACATTGGAGTCCAAAATGGTGGCCCAAGCGCGGTCGTAGCCAGTATTGATAGCGGCCTGAGGTGAGGCTCCTGAGCGCAACTCCTCGCGAACCCGCTCATTGATCAACACATTGGCGTCAATCGCCATACCCAACACCAGCGCCATCGCGGCCATTCCTGGCAGCGTCAAAGTGGCCTGTAGCATGGAAAGTATCGCGACCAGCAACAACAAATTAAATCCCAGCGCAATGCTTGAAAACACGCCAAACAGCATGTAGTAGAGGCACATGAACACCGTGACCGCCACAAATCCCCAGGTCACACTGTCAAAGCCTTTGGCAATATTCTCGGCACCCAGGCTCGGGCCAATGGTGGTCTCTTCAATAATCTCCATCGGTGCGGCAAGCGAACCGGCCCGCAGCAGCAGCGCCGTGTCCGTGGCTTCCATTGAGCTCATGCTGCCGGAAATCTGCACCCGACCACCGCTGATCTCGGAGCGGATCACTGGCGCGGTCACCACTTCCCCTTTACCTTTTTCAAACAGGAGAATGGCCATGCGCTTGCCAATACTCTCCCGCGTGACATCGCGGAAGATGCGGGCGCCTTTGGCATCCAGGGTCAAATTCACCACGGCTTCATTGGTCTGGCTGTCAAAACCCGGTTGGGCATCGGTCAGGTTTTCACCCGTCAAAATAACTTGTTTTTTGACGATAACCACCTGGCCCTGGCGCTCAAGATAGCGCTCGGACCCAAAAGGCACTGGGCCGGTACCGCTTTCGGCGGCGCGGGCTTCGCTGCTTTCGTCAACCATGCGAACTTCCAGCGTCGCGGTCCGCCCCAGAATGTCCTTGGCTTTGGCCGTGTCCTGCACACCGGGCAGTTGAACCACAATGCGGTCCAGTCCTTGCTGCTGAATCACCGGCTCGGCAACGCCCAGTTCGTTGATCCGGTTGTGAAGCGTGGTGATGTTTTGCTTGAGGGATTGGTCCTGCACCCGACGCGCAGCTTCCGGCTTGATGGAAGCCGTCAGCTTGAACTCAGAGCCATCGGCGGCATCAATAGTTTCCAGGTCAGCAAACTGATCCTGAATCAGATTCTTGGCCGCATCCCGTGTGGCCACGTCGCGAAATCGGATTTCAATTTTCTGGCCTTCGCGGTTGATGCCGCTATGGCGCACGTTCTTCTCACGCAGCCCGGTCCGGATATCACCAGCCAACGACTCTGCCTTCTTGGTCAGCGCCGCCTGCATGTCGACTTGCAACATGAAGTGGACGCCGCCGCGCAAATCCAATCCCAAATACATGGGAAAGGCGTGCAAGGAGGTCAGCCAGGTGGGAGAGCGGGACAAGAGGTTCAAGGCGACGACGTAGCCAGAACCACCCGCGTCCGGGTTCAACGCCTTTTGAAGCGCGTCTTTGGCTTTGAGTTGCGTATCAGTATTGTCAAAGCGGGCTTTGATGGAGGTTCCATCCAATGCCACCAGATCAGAATTAATGCCCGCAGACGCCAGGGTTTCCTGCACACGCGCCAGTGTGGACGCGTCCACTTTGGTGGTGACTTTGGAAGATGACACCTGAACGGCGGGGGATTCCCCAAAAAAATTGGGCAGGGTGTAGAGGACACCGACGATCATCGCGACCACGATGACCGCGTACTTCCAAATTGGATAACGATTCATGATCGCGCTTCTTGCTAGTCGTGGAGGGTTAACGAATTACTTGATGCTGCCTTTTGGCAACACTTGCACCACGGCGCTGCGCTGGATCTGAATCTCCACGCCCGCAGCGATTTCCAGAGAAATATTGCCTTCGCCCAGCTTGGTGACCTTGCCCAGCATGCCGCCGCCAGTCACGATTTCGTCGCCTTTGGCCAAGGCATCAATCATGGCGCGATGCTCTTTCTGCTTCTTCATCTGGGGGCGAATCATCACAAAGTACAGCACCACAAACATCAAAATCAGTGGCAGCATGCTCATGAGCGAGGACTGCAGACCACCACCGGCTTCGGCAGCGGCAGGGGCGGTTTGGGCAAAGGCGGAAGAAATAAACACGGCTAACTCCAGAATAATGAATCAGGAAAACAAGGCACAGCGCCTGTCACTCGCGCCAAAGCGCAAGAAACAGGCAACTCGTCATTGTATGCGGGGGCCCATTGGGCCCGGCTCGTCGAACTCAGGCGGCTTTGTCAGCGACCAGTGGGCGACGAAACTGGGCCAGTTTGGCATCCCAATTCTGGCGCGCAGCCTTCAGATGCCGCGCTTTGACATGACCGAAACCCCTGATTTGCTCAGGGATACGGGCCACATCCAACGCATTTTGATAGCGCACAACGGCTTGGGCTGACGGCAACGTCAAGGCCAGTGCGTCGATCACTTCGTCCATGCTGGTCCGGTAGTCGGCAATCAAGGCGCGCTCTTGAACGCGTTCCTCGGACTTGCCAAACACATCCCAACTGGTGCCACGCAATCCCTTCAGTCGCGCCAAGACTTTGAACCCGGTCAACATGACGGGGCCGAACTTTTGCTTCTGCAGTTCGCCCTTGTCATTTTTCTTGGCCAGCAGAGGCGGCGCCAGGTGATAGTTCAGCTTGTAGTCACCCTCGAACAGGGCCGCGACCTTGTCGTGGAAAGCCCGGTCGGTGTGCAGGCGTGCCACCTCGTATTCATCCTTGTACGCCATGAGCTTGAACAGGTATCGGGCTACCGCCTCCGTCAAAGCCAGTCGCTTGTCACCCGCCGCCTCGTCCACTGCGCGGACCTTTTGCACATAGTCCTTGTAGGTTTGAGCGTAGGCGGCATTTTGGTAGGCCGTCAGGAACTCGACTCGTTGAACCAACATGTCGTCCAGTGAGGTACGTTTGGTGAACGCCACCACCTGGCCTGGATTCAGGATTTTCTCGAAGGCAGCCGCATCATGGGCAGCGCGACGCCCCCACTCGAATGCCGCCTTGTTTTGATCCACCGCGACGGCGTTCAACTCGATGGCGCGCTGCAAAGACACGTGCGACAGCGGAATCCAACCCTTTTGCCAGGCGTAGCCCAGCATCATGGGGTTGGTGTAAATGCTGTCACCCATCATCTGGTTGGCGGCCGCATCGGCGTTGAACACGCCCACGCCGTCCAGACCCACGGCCTTCACAACATCGCTGACGCAGGCGTCCGCCGGGTTCTCCCAATTGGCATTGGTCACAAAAGCCGCGGTGGGAATCGCATGGGAATTCAGCGCCACGTGAGTGCGCCCTGCCCGCATGCGCATGGCCGTTTCCTTTCCGGCAACCACAATGGGGTCGCAGCCAATAATCAGATCGGCGGCGGCCATGCTGACGCGAGTGGTCCGAATGGCGTCCTGGCTCTCACCAATCAACACATGGCTCCAGGTTGCACCACCTTTTTGCGCCAAGCCCCCGGCGTCCTGAGTGACAACGCCTTTGCCTTCCAAGTGCGCGGCCACACCCAGTAGTTGGCCAATGGTGATCACGCCTGTGCCACCTACGCCGGCCACAATGATTCCCCACACAGCGCCCTCTACGGAACCTGGGCTGGGGATTTGGGGCGCGGACAACAGGCCCAACTCAAACGGCGAGACCCCTTTGCCTTTGGCCTTCTTCTTCAGCGTACCGCCTTCAACGGTGACAAAACTGGGGCAGAACCCTTTGGTGCAGGAGTAATCCTTGTTGCAAGTGCTCTGATTGATGGTGCGCTTGCGGCCAAACTCGGTTTCCAGCGGCTCCACGCTCAGGCAGTTGCTTTGCACGCCGCAATCACCACAACCTTCACAGACCAACTCATTGATCAACACCCGCTTGGCGGGGTCCACCAGGCTGCCCCGCTTGCGGCGGCGGCGCTTCTCGGTCGCGCAGGTCTGGTCGTAAATGATGACCGTCGTGCCCTTGATCTCGCGGAATTCGCGCTGAACGCGGTCCAGTTCATCCCGGTGCTCGATGGCAATGCCTTCGGGCAGGCCCTTGACGCCGGCGTATTTCTCGGGTTCGTCTGTAACAACTATGATTTTGATAGCACCCTCCGCCCGCATGGATTGGGCAATCTGCACAACGGAGTGACCTTCTGGCCGCTCACCAACCTGCTGGCCACCGGTCATGGCAACGGCGTCGTTGTACAGAATTTTGTAGGTAATGTTGACGCCCGCAGCAATGCTTTGGCGAACTGCCAGCAAGCCGCTGTGAAAGTAAGTTCCATCGCCCAGATTGGCGAAGATGTGCTGGTCGTGGCTGAAAGGCTGCTGCCCCACCCAAGGCACGCCCTCGCCGCCCATCTGGGTAAAGCCCTCGGTCGCGCGATCCATCCAGATGGTCATGAAGTGGCAACCAATGCCGGCCATGGCCCGAGAACCATCTGGCACTTTGGTCGAGGTGTTGTGTGGGCAACCGGAACAAAACCAGGGTTGGCGGTCGGCCTTGATCTCAATGACCGACATCGCGCGCTCTTTGGCGTCCAAGATCGCCAGCTGGGTGTCGATGCGGGCATTGATCGCGTCGGGAATCCCCAGTTTTTTCAGGCGCTGCGCAATGGCACGCGCGATGAGCGCAGGCGACAAATCCGCATTGGCACGCAAGAGCGTGTTCGCCGTCGGATTCGAGTTGGACCATTCCCCGCCACTAAATTCACCCTCGCCTTCGTTGAACTTGCCCAGCACATTGGGGCGCACATCCGCCCGCCAGTTGTAAAGCTCTTCTTTCAGCTGGTACTCAATGACCTGGCGTTTTTCTTCGATGACCAAAATTTCCTGCAAGCCTGTCGCAAACTCGCGGGTCAGCTGCGCCTCCAGCGGCCACACCACGCCCACCTTGTGCAAACGCACGCCTACTTGCTGGCAAGTGACGTCATCCAGCCCCAGATCGATCAGCGCTTGACGGGTGTCGTTGTAAGCTTTTCCGCTGGCGATCAAGCCCAGGCGGTCGCTCGGGCCTTCGATCACGTTGTAGTTCAGGCGGTTGGCGCGGATATAAGCCAGGGCCGCATACCACTTGTAGTGAAACAGGCGCGCTTCCTGCTCCAGCGCGTGGTCTGGCCAGCGAATGTGCAGGCCGCCGGGTGGCATCTCAAAGTCCGTTGGGATTTTGATTTGGACCCGATTCGGGTCAATCATCACCGTGGCGCTGGACTCGACGATTTCCTGAATCGTCTTCATCCCGGACCACACGCCCGAAAAACGGCTCAGGGCAAACGCGTGAATGCCCAAATCCAATATTTCCTGCACGGTGGCGGGGAAAAACACCGGGGAACCGCAGGCTTTGAAAATATGGTCGCTCTGATGCGCGGCCGTTGAGCTTTTGGAGATGTGGTCATCTCCGGCCACGGCAATCACGCCGCCCCACTCGGTGGTGCCAGCCATATTGGCGTGCTTGAACACGTCGCTGCAGCGGTCGACGCCCGGGCCCTTGCCGTACCAGATGCCAAACACGCCATCAAACTTGTTACTGCCCGGCGGGGCAAAGCCCAGTTGTTGGGTGCCCCACATGGCCGTCGCAGCCAACTCCTCGTTCACGCCGGGCTGAAAAATGATGTTCTGGGTCTTCAGATACTTCTCGGCCTTGACCAGGGCCTGGTCATAGCCACCCAAGGGGGAGCCCCGGTAACCGCTGACAAAGCCGGCCGTGTTCTTGCCCAATTGCTGGTCCCGCTGACGCTGCAACATGGGCAGCTTGACCAGCGCCTGTACCCCACTCATAAAGGCCAAGCCGTGGTCCAGCGCGTATTTGTCGTCCAGCGTCACGGTTTCAAGCGCTTTGCGAATGTGATCAGGCAGGGGTGCATTCATGGTGTGAGTCTCCGGGTGCAGGTGAAATGTCGGGTGAAGCGCCTTGTGGGCGTCGAGTTTTCTGAGTGACCAAAGGGTCTATGGCCGCCTCATTGTGAGTCGGAAAGTGTAGGCGCGTCGCGCGGATATGTCTTTGCGTTCTTTGCTCGAATCAGGCTACCATTTAAAAGAATCTTGCTTAAAAAGGCCAAAAAATGGAAACACTCGACAAATTTGACTGGGCGATTCTGAATGAATTGCAAAATGAAGGCCGCTTGAGCAATGCCGACCTGAGCGCTCGCGTGGGCCTGAGCGCCGCCCCCTGCTGGCGGCGGGTTCGGCGTTTAGAGGAATCCGGGTTCATCAAAGGTTATCGCGCAGAAATTGACCGCCACAAAATTGGCTTAGGTGTGCTGGCCTTTGTGCGACTGGATGCCGACAGCAACTCAGGGGGCGTGTTGCGCAGCTTAGAGGAGGCCATCCGCGCCATTCCCGAGATCGTGAGCTGCCACTACATCAGCGGCACCGGTACTTTTGAGTTGCAAGTTGTAAGCCGCGACCTCAACAGCTTCAGCCAGTTTGCCCGCGAGGTTTTGATCAACCTGCCCCACGTGAAAGACCTGCACACCAGCTTCTCTCTGGGGGAGGTCAAAGCCAGCAGCGCTCTGCCCCTCGGCCCCATGGCGTCCTGATGCGCATGACATGGTGGCCCCGCGGTTACGCCCTGTAACAATCAGGTACGCAAATGGTCAATATAGGGGTAAGTCCTATCCCATACATGCACTAAAGTACCAATCGAACCAATTTGAGTACCAATACAGAAAGAGAGGATCAGTATTCTTCAAGGTGTCAATGCTGGGAACGCAATCCGGCACTGAGCGTCGCACCCTACAAATCCATCAAGGAGACAATCGATGAAAACCAAAATGCAACTTTCCCTGGCAGCCTCGCTGGTTCTAGCCCTCTGCGGCACGTCCCAAGCAGCGACTGAACTCGTCATCGCCACCGTGAACAACGGCCACATGGTCGAGATGCAGAAACTCAGCGGCAACTTTGAAAAAGCCAACCCTGACATCAAACTCAAGTGGGTCACACTGGAAGAAGGCGTGCTGCGCCAGCGCGTCACCACCGACATCGCCACCAAAGGCGGCCAGTTTGACATCATGACCATCGGCATGTATGAAACTCCGATCTGGGGCAAGAAGGGCTGGCTGCAAGAACTCAAGTTCGACGCCGCCTACGACGCCAATGACATTCTGCCCTCCATCCGCGACGGCCTGTCGGTCGACGGCAAGCTCTTTGCTGCCCCCTTCTACGGTGAAAGCTCCATGCTCATGTACCGCAA
>JBBKVN010000292.1:0-2950 GCA_037968455.1 Rhodoferax sp. | reverse complement strand
GGGACCATGAGTGAAATTGGTCGCATTGGCGCGATGGTGGGAGAAGTTCAGTCCCTCGTCACGCCGTTGACGCGGCGGCTTGACCAGTTTGCCCGCCAGATCACGGTGGCCATTCTGGTGGCTGGCTTGGTCGCCTTTCTATTCGGCTACTACGTGCATGAGATGCCCTTGCTGGAGATTTTTCTGGCCGTTGTAGGCCTGACCGTGGCGGCCATCCCGGAAGGGTTGCCCGCCATTGTGACAATCGTTCTGGCCATTGGCACGCGCACTATGGCCCGCAAAAATGCCATTATTCGTCGCTTGCCAGCCGTGGAGACATTGGGCTCAGTCACCGTCATTTGCTCGGATAAAACTGGCACCCTCACCAAGAACGAGATGACTGCCGTGCGGGTCATGTTGCCAAACTGCACATTGGCAGCCAGCGGCACCGGCTACGCCCCCGAGGGCGGATTCCAATGCAACGGCGTGGGCGTCATCCCCGTCCAGGAAGCTGCCCTGCAACAACTGGCCCAGTGTGCGCTGCTTTGCAACGACGCCCAGTTGAAGAATGACGCCACCAAGGGTTGGCAGCTCGTCGGTGACCCAACCGAAGGCGCGCTGCTGACGTTGGCCCACAAGGCCGGGTTGGACCCCGTTGTAGCACTCACCGCCACGCCCCGAATCGATGAAATACCGTTTGAGTCGGAGCATCGCTTCATGGCGACACTGCACCATGACCACCAAGGCCACGTCTTTGCCTTGCTCAAAGGCGCCCCGGAACGAGTGTTAGCACTTTGCACGCAAGATGGTAGCCACACCACGCTGGACCGGACCGATTGGGAACGCCGCATGGAGGAGTCAGCCTGCGATGGACAGCGTGTGCTGGCACTGGCCCGCTGCGACATGCCCGCTGGCACGGCCGTTTTGAATATGAGCGACATGACCGAGCGCTTTACCTTGCTCGGCTTGGTGGGGCTGATCGACCCCCCCCGCGAGGAAGCCATCGCGGCCGTGGCCGAATGCCAACGCGCAGGCATGCGGGTGAAGATGATCACGGGCGACCATGCGGTCACTGCCGCAGCCATTGGGCGCCAATTGGGTCTGAGGGCTGACACGGCGGTCACTGGCGAAATGGTGCAGGCTCTCTCTGACCAGGCGCTGCAAAAGGTCGCTCAAGACACGGATGTTTTTGCCCGCGCCAGCCCTGAGCACAAGCTGCGGCTGGTCGCCGCCCTGCAAGCCCAGGGCGAACTGGTCGCCATGACCGGGGACGGCGTGAATGACGCCCCGGCGCTCAAAGCCGCCAACATTGGCATTGCGATGGGGAAAAACGGTACCGACGCCGCCCGTGAAGCCGCCGACCTAGTGCTCACGGACGACAACTTTGCCACCATTGCGCGTGCGGTCCGCGAGGGGCGCGTGGTCTTTGACAACATCAAAAAATCATTGCTTTTCATTCTGCCCACCAGTTGCGGCGAAGCGGGTGTGATTCTTCTTGCCATCTTTGCCGGCATTCCCTTGCCGGTGACGGCAGGCCAAATTCTCTGGGTCAACATGATCACCGCTGTGACCCTCTCTCTTGCGCTGGCCTTCGAGCCCGCAGAGCCAGGTGTCATGGACCGCCCGCCCCGCAGGCCTAGTGAACCGCTGATTACTCGCGTGCTCGGTGCCCGCATTGCTTATGTCAGCTTGCTGATGGTGATCGTCACCTTTGCCATCTTTGAGTGGGAATTGGCCCGGGGCAGCAGCCTGGAGGTCGCACGCACTGCGGCCGTCAATATGCTCGTCATGGGCGAACTGGTCTACCTCTTCAATGTGCGTAATTTCACAACGTCGGCCTTTTCGTGGAAGATCCTGACGGACAATCCGGTTGCGCTCTGGATGTGCTCCCTGTTGGTTGGCTTCCAGCTTTTACTCACCTACGCCCCCCCGATGCAAACACTTTTCCAAACGGCAGCTCTAGGCATGACTTCGTGGTTGGTCATTTTTGGTTTGGGCTTTCTCAAGTTTCTCGCGGTGGAGCTTGAAAAGGGGCTTTTGCGGCGCTTCAATGTGCGGAGCATGTGAATGGGCCTGATCGCACGACTTCGCCAACACATTCCCAGCCGGGAGCAAATTCACAA
Organism: Rhodoferax sp.; assembly: GCA_037968455.1. Taxonomy (GTDB): domain Bacteria; phylum Pseudomonadota; class Gammaproteobacteria; order Burkholderiales; family Burkholderiaceae_C; genus Rhodoferax. The sequence continues at coordinate 848 of JBBKVN010000292.1, read as the reverse complement.
TAATCCGCGCTTTGCTTGGCTCGGGCCTTGGCTGAAGGAGCCCAAGCTCTGGCACTGGTCGCGCCGGGGCGTAGCCATGGGGGTGGCATTGGGCGTGTTCTTTGGCCTGATCATCCCGGTAGCTCAGATTCCCGCATCGGTCGCAGCGGCAGTGGTCATGCGGGCGAACATTCCAGCGGCGATTGCCAGCACACTGGTAAGCAACCCGGTCACGTTTGGCCCCATCTACTACGGTGCTTACAAACTGGGCGTTGTGGTCACCGGCGCCAAAAAGTCAGCCAGCCCCACGGAACTACTTGCCTCCACCGAGGTCGACGAGGACGCCAGCCTGTGGACACGAGTGACAGCCTTGGGCAAACCACTGCTGGTGGGCTTGTCCATCACGGCGGTGCTTATGGGCCTGCTCACCTACGGGGTGATCACGCTGATCTGGCGCTGGCGCACCGTCACCAAGCGACGCAGTCGCAAGCGCTGAACTAGCGACGGGCAGTCGACAGCGCTTCGGGGTTCAAAGGTGTCATGGCCTTGCCAGCGCACAGAAACCCAATCAGGTTGTCGGCCGCTAGATGCGCCATGGCCAAGCGGGTGGCCTGCGTGGCGCTGGCAATGTGAGGGGTCAACACCACGTTGGGCACCGTCAACAAATCAGGGTGAACCTGCGGCTCACCCTCAAACACATCCAGTCCCGCCGCCGCAATGGTGCCGTTTTTCAGGGCGACGGCCAAAGCGGCGTCGTCCACAATGCCGCCCCTTGCAATATTGATCAAAGAGGCACTTGGCTTCATCTGACTCAACTCGGCCTCCCCAATGGCGTGGTGCGATGACTCGGAGTAAGGCAAGACCAGCAC
>JBBKVN010000291.1:0-4899 GCA_037968455.1 Rhodoferax sp. | reverse complement strand
TCCACGCCGGTGCCGGATTTGTATTCGACAACAGCTACGCCCGCGACCTAGAGGGCGGCTACGCCCCTTGGCAGGCGGCGCAGGTGCCCCAACCCGTGCTGGTGAAGCTGAACCGCGAGTTGGCCACCGAGCTGGGGCTGGACGCGGACGCCCTGGACGGCGACTTGGGCGCCGCCATCTTCTCCGGCAATCAGGCGCCAGAGGGCGCCACGCCCCTGGCGCAGGCCTATGCCGGTCATCAGTTTGGCGGCTTTTCGCCCCAGTTGGGGGATGGGCGGGCCTTGCTGCTGGGTGAGGTGCTGGACCGCCAGGGGCGCCGGCGCGACATTGCCTTCAAGGGCTCGGGCCGCACCCCGTTCTCTCGCGGTGGCGACGGCAAAGCCGCGCTGGGCCCGGTGCTGCGCGAGTACCTGATTGGCGAGGCCATGCATGCACTCGGAATTCCCACCACGCGAGCGCTGGCGGTGGCCACAACGGGCGAGTCCGTGCGCCGCGACACGGGTGCCTTGCCCGGCGCGGTGCTGACCCGCGTGGCGGCCAGCCATATTCGGGTGGGCACTTTTCAATTTTTCGCATCCCGCCAGGAAGAGGCCCTGTTGCGCCGTTTGGCCGACCATGTGATTGAACGGCATGACCCGGCGCTCAAGGGCCAACCTAACCCCTACCTCGGCTTGCTACAAGCCGTGAGCGAGCGCCAGGCCGCGCTGATCGCCCGCTGGATGGGCGTGGGCTTCATCCATGGCGTGATGAACACCGACAACATGACCGTCTCTGGCGAGACCATTGACTACGGCCCTTGCGCCTTCATGGACCACTACGACCCCAGCACGGTGTTCAGCTCCATCGACGCCAATGGCCGCTACGCCTACGCCCAGCAGCCCCTGATTGCCCGCTGGAACCTAGCCCGCTTGGCCGAAACCCTGCTGCCGTTGTTGCACGACGACCCGCAAAGCGCAGTGGATTTGGTGATGCCTCTCATCGAGGGTTTTCCGGCGCGCTACGAGCACTATTGGCTGGCGCAGATGCGCGCCAAACTGGGGCTTGAAGGCGAAGAGGCCGGTGACCTGGCGCTGGCGCAAGACTTTTTGGCGACGATGCAAGGGCAAGGCGTGGACTTCACCCTGGCGTTTCGTGCGCTGGCCAACGCCGCGCAAGGCCAACCGGAGAGTTTGCGAGCTTTGTATGCCGACTCGCAGGCGTTGGACGCCTGGTTGCCGCGCTGGCAAGAACGTGCGGTCACATCAAAACGAACCCCGGCGGCACGCGCGCAAGCCATGAACGCCGTCAACCCCGCCTACATTCCTCGCAACCACCGGGTGGAAGAGGCGTTGGAAGCCGCCGTAAAACGCGGCGACTTCGCCCCGTTTGAGCGCTTGTTGGCCGTGCTGCAACACCCGTTTGAAGAACGCGCCGAGTTCAGTGAGTACGCGCAACCCGCGCCTGCTGAGGCGTCGGCCGGTTACCACACTTTTTGCGGCACCTGACCTGAGCGTTTGATTTGCACCGCGCCCGCTGAAGGGCGCAGCGTGTTCAGTCCAGAATAAAATTCTTGTCCGGCTTGGGCGCGGGTGGCGGTGTCTCGCCCAGCATCTCGCGTAGGCTGGCGTCAATGCCGGCCACCATGGCGTTCAGGGCCAGGTCGTTGCCCAGAATGCCAAACGGCTCCTCAATCTCGTCACTGAGCGCTTCCAGCGCAAAAAAGGTGTACGACACAAAGGTAACCACCAATGGCGTCATCAGCCCAATGCTGTCCACCAGGCCAAACGGCAGCAGCACGCAATACATGTAGGCACTGCGATGCAGGATCACCGAGTAGGTGAAGGGCAGCGGCGTGTTGGCAATGCGCTCGCAACTGCCTTGGGCCATCGACAGGTTGTCCAGCGAGCCCTCCATTTTGAGGGACAGCGTGGGGTTCAACTCACCCGCCGCGCGGCGGTCTTGCAGCCAGCGGCCCAGCCAGACCAGCACCAGTGTCGGGGCCGACCGGGCTTTGGCGATTTGCTCTCGCAGCGCATCGGGCAACAAAGTCTCGGTCTGATTTGCCTGGGGCAGGCCGCGCAACTGGTTGCGCAACGTGGCGGCAAAACCCACCAGACCCAGAACAAACGGGCGCACCGACTGCTCGGATGCCATCAGGGTGAGTGACTGGCGCGCCAGATTGCGAGTCTCCACCAAAATGGCGCCCCAGTGTTTGCGGGCCTCCCAGTAGCGGTCATAACTGGCGTTGATGCGAAAGCCCAGAAAAATGGCCAGTGCCACCCCCATCAGGGAAAACGGGCTGGCGTTGAGCGTGACCTTGAACAGAAACAACTGGCCATGCGCCCAGACCACCGCGCAAGACAGGGCAAAAATCAGCAACTGTTGGCCGTAAATACGGTGCACCAAAGAGCCGCGTCGAACAAAAAGAAGTCGAATCCAGTGGGGGCGAGGGCGAACAATCACGTGAAGCGGAGGCACAAGGCCGACGGTAGCAGGACCTCAATTCTCGCACTGGGTCGTGATGCCCGAGACAGGGTGCGGCCAAGGATTCACGCGCGCATCAGCGTTGGGCCATGCGCGGTTGATGGGGCTCGCGTAAAGGGGGTGTTGCTGGCGAGGTCAATGGCATTGCATGGCATCAATATTGCTGAGGTGCCTTAGGATTATTGGATCGTTTTTTATGAGGGGGTTTCATGACTACTTTTTTTAAGGTTCGGACACGCTTTGTTCCCGCACTCTCTGCGGTTGGCGTCGCATGGCTGGTGGCCGGTTGTGCGACCACCGCATTGCCCGAGGCCCCGCAAGCGGCCACGCCGGTCAAGGTCAAAGTTTTTGTGGCAGCGATGTTCGAAATCGGAAAAAACACGGGTGACCGGGCGGGTGAGTTTCAACACTGGTATGAACACTACTGGAACAATGCGACACCGATTGCCGTACCGGGGGCTCTTGGCCCGGTTTACTGCAATGGCGACGGCGTGTGCGGCGCCGTGTTGGGTATGGGCAAGGTCAATTCGTCTTCTTCCATGCAGGCCATTTTGTTGAACCCTGCTTTCGATTTTTCGAAAACCTACTATGTGATCTCCGGTGTGGCTGGCACACCACCACAACGCGGCACCATCGGAGAGGTGAACTGGGCGACATGGTTGGTCGACTACGATCTTGGCCACCGTTGGGCACCCGAGGAAAACAAGGCGGGTGAGCCCACCTTTGTCCCACGAAAAGGGTACGAGGAGTACCGCCGCTTTCAGCTCAATCCGGCGTTGACCGGTTGGGCGATGAAGCTGTCGGCGGATACCCCGATGCTGGACTCTGACAGCGCACGCAAGTACCGCTTGCGTTACCCCGACGCGGCCGCGCGTCGAGCACCCTTTGTGGGTACCGGCACCCACATGACGGGCGACACCTTTTTTCACGGCCCCGGCATGTCGAAGCAGGCGCAATACATCGCCAAGCTATATGGCGCAGACGACTACGTCATCACCGAGATGGAGGCGGCTGCCATCACACTCGTCATCAAGCGCACCCATGGCACAGACCGCGTGATGAGCTTGAGAGGTGCTGTCAACTTTGATCAGGGCAACCCGAACGAAACCACACTGCAACACCTGGACCCTGCACCGGGTGAAACGGCTGGCGGCTTTGCCGAGACGGTCAAAAATGTCGAACAAGTGGGCTCACGGGTGGTGGATCACATCGTTGCTCATTGGGGTACCTGGCAAAACGGCGTGCCGCCGCTGAACTGACAGACTCGCGCAGCCGCCGGGCTGCGCAATTCAGGGGTGATGTGCAATTCGTCCGCAGCCTCCGCGATATATGCGGGAGGTGCTCCTGTTTTTGTAGTGTTTTGGACTGCGGTGTTGCGCATTTCGCCAACTTGCCTCGTCGGACGAGCAGTTAGCCTCGTTGATGTCGGTGTGTTAGCAGTGGTCGGTCGGCGTCATTCGCGGCGCTTGCCTTGCGCATCAATCACGACTTCGCCGTCTTCCTTGGTAAATGCCGCCAGCGGCGCCTCGGGCAACAGGTCCAGCACGGCCTCTGACGGGCGGCACAGGCGGGTGCCTTTGGGCGTGACCACGATGGGGCGGTTGATCAAAATGGGGTGCGCCAGCATGGCGTCAATCAACTCGTCGTCGCTCCACTTTACGTTGTCCAAATCCAGCTCTTTGTAAACCGCTTCTTTGGCGCGCATGGCCTCGCGCACGGGTGTGCCCATGGCGGCCAGCAGCGCCACCAGCTCGGCGCGGGTGGGCGGCTGCTCCAGATAGGGCACAACGCGCGGCTCAATGCCGGCATGGCGAATCAGCGCCAGGGTGTTGCGGGAGGTGCCGCACTTTGGGTTGTGATAAATCGTGATGTCGGTCATGGCGGTGGCTTTCAGGTCAAACGGTTGGAGGCGGGGAACCAGTGCGTGGTGCGGTTGACGATGGCCACCAGTGACAGCATCACCGGCACCTCCACCAGCACGCCCACCACGGTGGCCAGCGCGGCGCCAGAGTGCAGGCCAAACAGCGAAATCGCCACGGCCACGGCCAGTTCAAAGAAATTGGAGGTGCCAATCAGACACGCCGGGCCGGCCACGTTGTGCGGCAGTTTGAGGGCGCGTGCCGCGCCGTAGGCGATGGCGAAAATTCCGTAGCTCTGCAAGATCAGCGGCACGGCAATCATGGCAATCACCAGCGGCTTGGCGACGATGGTCTCCGCCTGAAAGCCAAACAGGAGCACCACGGTGGCAATCAGGCCCACGATGGACCAGGGCTTGAGGCGGGCCACAAAGTCGGCCACGGCGTGCTCAGAGCGGCGCTGCAGCACCGCTCGGGTGGCCATGCCCGCCGCCAGCGGCAGCACCACATACAACACGGTGGACAGCACCAGCGTCTCCCACGGCACGGTGATGTTGGTGACGCCCAGCAAAAAGGCGGC
>JBBKVN010000290.1:0-3455 GCA_037968455.1 Rhodoferax sp. | reverse complement strand
ATCGACGTCCGATCATCCCCAAATCCGATCAAGACAAACGCCAGTAATTGACGCCAAGGCTGCATAAGCCACCTCATCCCACCCTCACGCCCTCGGTTCACAGCCCTGGGCGTTTTTTTTTCGTCTTCAAAAAGGAGTTATTCATGCCCGCAACAAAAAGAGGCGAACCCAAACCACCCAACGGAGGGACTTCGCAACCCTCACCCACCCCACTCACGCAGGTGACAAATGCTCATCGTTCGTGACCCCTCATCGACTGGTGCGATCACTGAGTCGGACATTCGCGCCCTCGTGAAGCAGCGGTTTTCCATGCTTCTTTCCGACGAACCCGACGACGGCGAGTTGTGTGCGTACTTCATCCTGGTCGATCCAGGTGACACCGTGGATCAGCTGAGCGCCCAGGCGGGGTTCTCCCTTTTGAGCAACCGGTTCACAGGCATCCGCTTTGGCACACCGGGCTTCACACCTTCATTTGAGATCTTGGAGGAGCACCCGAGTTGTTATGAACTGGTCTTTGTCTTGGGTGACGACGGCTACGGCATCGAGCTATTTGTCCCCAAGGTTCCCGGCATCGACCCCGAGCTGCTGGCCATGTGCATGCAATATGCCGTGCCTGCTGCTGCCTGACATGGCATATCGCTCACCCAAGAAGTCAACCGCTCCAAAGTCCCCTCTGTCTCAGGCCCTGCCGATCTGGACCAGCGCCAATACCGACGCAGCCAATCTGTTCTTCCTATCTCTGATCGAGAAGCTTGGCATTACCGATGTCAGGTCGTATTTCCAGAAGTTGCGCCTCCCCATTGTCATTTGCATCGTTGTTTTGGCATGGGTCGGTGCCGTCAACTATGGCCTCAAAGGGCTGCTCATTGGCGCCCTGTTGGGTGTGATCGCACCGATTGGCGTGCTGTGGCTGGGCGTCATGCTGATCCTGATTGCCATCTTCATGGCTGTCTATTTCGCGGCCTGGGCGGTCATCTTCTTCGTCGTTAGCTGGCTGCTGACGGGTTGATGGAAAGCTGGAACGAACGCGCCTCACTTGCCACACCGGCCTCCCATCAGAGGTCGTCTTTCGCCCTTTCTGCTTTGCGCAAATTCGACCACCTTATATGAAAGAAGTCATACAGGGCACTGCGTCCAAAAGGCATCAATCACGCGTTCGTTCTATTCATCAACACCAAAGAGGAAATCCCCATGACCACGATCCACACCGTCACCAGCGCTTTTCTGCCGCATGACATTCACCCCCGCCGGTATCGCTACTGGCCTTCACGCCGTCAGTCCCCAAGCCTGGAGCGGTAGCACTTGCCTTTTCAGGGAGGCTGTCAATCGACACCAGACCCATTCACATCACACAAGGAAATTCTCATGAGTACTGACCCACAGGCTGACCACGCCATTCGCCTTCTCAAAACCGCTATCTGCCCTTCCCTGTCTGAGCGATCCAAGCTGACCTACCACGTGGGCTATGGAACTGACTCTGACATCTTGCTTCGTGTGTTTGCCAACAGTGGGAAAGGTGTCTTCAACCGGGACTGGATACCGGTGAGCGCCATTCAAACCATCGTCAATGAGTTGCCTGAAGGAGTGGCGGTGGTGTCTTCAACCTTTCATCCACTTTACTCAGGCAAGTCCAGCAATAACTCCGGCTTCTTGCTGGCGGTATTGAAGCACTTGGGCTTGGTGCGGTCGGACGAGGCCTACCAGCGCGGCTATGAGTTTCTGGACACCACAGAGTTCATGGCGGCGATGGAGGCGCTGATTGCGGAGGTGCCAGCATTGGAGGCCAGCAAAAAGACCGCCAAAGCCAAGTCCCAAAAGGGCAGTGATGTGACGGCTGAGGTAGACGCGACCTGACTCCTTTTGTCGCCGTTCGAGTTGGAATCCGCAGGCCCCTCCTCTGCGGAACTGCTCATACAGGAAGGTGGGTCGCGGCTTTGGTTTGCGGTACTGCAATACCGAGCCAATACAGACCTGGATTTGCCTTCTTCACTAAAGGAGGTCAATGGTTCCCCTTGTTTCCACCTTGATAGCCGTCAGCCTGCTGGGCCTGATGTTCAACAGCACCCGCTGGATGGGCATTGCCGCTGTGGCCGTGCTGACTTTTAGATACCCCGTTCTCTCATTGGTCGCGCTGGCAATAGGGCTGGCCGTCCATTTTTTCAATCGCAAACGTTAAAGGAAATTCATCATGCAAGTTGCCAATTTTGTTCTCGATGCCGTCAATACTGTGCTGGACTGGGATATGCGCGATGAGGCGTGCCCTGCTGCTGTCAGTTCCCAGGTCTGTTTGCTCGCAGGACGTGACAGCGGGGATTGGCCGGGCGATGGCATGGATGCATTGCGCCACTGACGCTGCTGACACACCAATCTTTTCTCGTCCTTCTCTCACTCGTCTTTTCCTCCCCTCCCCCCGGTACATGTTTCGCATGCTGTATTTCGCAGTGGGCGCAAGCGTGTCCGGGTGGCTGGAAAACCCTATTTTTTTTTCGATTGGTATTGCCCATGACTGACACGATCACACGCCATCTGGTACCGCAAGCGAACCGGACTCAACACAGGTCAACGCTCTTTGGCCTTCATTTCCCGATGCAGCTGGAGCCTACTGTGTTCGGTATGGCAGCTCGGCTGGCTGCTGAGTACAAAGGTGGCTACTGGGATTTCTATGCCCTCAGCAATGGAGGCTTCTATATGGCACCTCGCTCGACAGGCACGTTCAGCATCAGCAGCGCCAATGGCTTTGAAGGGCAAATGTCAGCGGACGCCTTGGGTGTCACGGCTTGCCTGTACGCCTACAGCAGCCTGTCGTTTGTTGACAGCGCCTTTGCCGAGACGTGTGCCAATCAGTACCACTTGTTGAGGGAGTACATGTTTGAGCACCCAGAAGTGAGGGGCATTTTGGCCGCCACGGATTGACCGAGGGTCGGTATTCGACGACTTGACGCCTCCCCCGCCCCCAAAAGGCCGTTGCTTTTCATGGGTCGGCGACGGGGCGTCGAGTGCGCCGAGTGTTTCGCACCGTCTTGTTTTCCGCTGGATTTTTGAGCGATTCCAAATTTCTGGCTGAGACGAAGAAAAGTCCCACATACTCGACACAAAAGGAAATCAATGGAAACCGAAAGTTTTCATTATTCCTTGCCTCTTCTATCCCATAATTTCTGACAATATTTAGTTCCAAAGGTAATTTAACCAGCGGCTTTGATCCCGGTTGAATGAATATTGACACCATTAAATATATTGAAAGGTAAAACTATTTTGTCAGCGATAAAACCTCTTCTTGTTGTTACTTTATTGACAAGCATTGCCGCGAATGTCTATCAATTCAACAGAAAGCCTGAGGCGCCAGAGCAGATCATTGTGAAATCTGTTGTAACTGACGAATCGATTGTGATGAGAACCCCCGGAGGACTTTTGGAGGTCAGCACCATCAAAGCAACTGAACAGTTTGACACCTCAAA
>JBBKVN010000289.1:0-14767 GCA_037968455.1 Rhodoferax sp. | reverse complement strand
AACCCGCTGGCCATTGCCATGAGTTTGCGGCATCAAGGCCGGGCCTTGGACTGGCAAGCCATGCCACCAACCTCTGAAGTCACAGGCAAAGTCGTGGTGCTGATTCACGGCTTGTGCATGAATGACTTGCAATGGCAGGTGCCCACCGGTGAATCCGGGTCTGACCACGGCGCGGTGCTTGCCGCCACGCTGGGTTACACCCCAATCTATGTGCGCTACAACACGGGTCGTCACACCTCACAAAACGGGCAAGAACTGGCCGCCCAGCTGGAGCAGTTGGTGGTGAACTGGCCAGTGCCGTTAGATGAACTCACGGTGGTCGCGCACAGCTTGGGCGGAGTGGGGACACGCAGTGCGGTTCATGCTGCCCGCAAAGCCGCCATGCGCTGGCCCACCACGCTCAAAAACATTGTCTTTCTGGGCACGCCCCACCACGGCGCCCCGCTGGAACGCGCAGGCAACTGGGTGGACGTGATTTTGGGCAGCACGCCTTACACCGCACCTTTTGCCAAACTCGGCCAATTGCGCAGCGCGGGAATCACCGACCTGCGCTATGGCCATGTGCTGGACGCCGACTGGCAGGGGCACGACCGCTTTCAGCGCAAACCCGACAGCCGTCAACATCTGCCCCTACCCGAGGGCATTGCCTGCTTCACCTTGGCCGCCACCACGGCCCCGCAGCGCAGCCCATTGGCTGATCGCCTGATTGGCGACGGCTTGGTGCCCCTGCACAGTGCCCTGGGCCAACACGACGACCCGCTGCGAACACTCGTCTTTGCCAAGCCCAACCAAACCATTGCCTACCGCATGAACCATTTGGCACTGCTGAACCACCCCACGGTCACACAGCAACTGCTCAAGTGGCTGACTCCCGAGACGCAATAAGCAGTTCTTTCTACTTACTCTGGTGCCCGCTTTGGCGCCAACAAGGTTTGCACGCTGCCAAAAAGCGTGTCCGACGCGTGCTCTGGGTTATCGGGATCAAACGCAAACAAATTCCCAGTCGGAAACAACCGCTGCCCCTTCCACCGGGTTTCAACAAAGAAGGACAAAAAAGTCGCTCCGTTTTGGTGGTGGTTATTAAAAACGTCGCCAAGCTGCTGCGCATTCATGGCAGTCAGCGGATGAAATTCAGTGATGCCGTAACTGCGGCGACCATCTTTTCTAATCCACTGGAGAAATGAATCACCATAACTGGTCTCACCATACAGACTGACGCCGGAGGCAATGTTCGCATGCGGCTTGAGCGATGCGCCAACTGCATACTTTCCGCCGTCCCATCCGGGGTTGTATTGAGGAACGATTTGGTGCGTGTACCGCGGTATGTCTGCCAAGCACGTCTCAGCCACCACATTATTAAAGTATTCGATGTAATGAAGCACTTGCTGCTCGCGGAATTCATTCCAGTCCTGCGCCAGTGCGTTGTAAAAGTAGGACTGTTGCTCTTTGGGTTCGTCCACATAGAACAGGGTATCCGCTGATGGCAGTGCCATTGCTGGTAGTGGCAGCATCGGTACAGGCAACGGTGTCAACTGCCGCCGGTCCATGATGGACAAGGTTCGGGTACCGAGGTTGACCGATGGCTGACCCGGCCGCACCAGTGCCAAATCAATCTGGTGAATTCCGGTTGAAAGCCTGCGGTAATCCAGGTCGTAGCGCCAACCGAGGTCTGCCGTATTGAACTCTGGATGCGCCACACGCACATCCTGGCGCCCCAAATGTACTGGCGCGTCAGCAATAGCTTTTCCATTGAGAAACACCCGCACGCTCTGCTTTCCCTGGTCGGAATGCGGGCTGTGGAGCCAACCCGTGACGGGAATTGTGCCTGCGGCATAACTATCCACATGATCCTGGAACCGGGTGAGAGTGTCTTTGCGGATGTTCTTTCCAGGAGGGTCAACTTCTTCAAAGGAGCCATAGTCACTGTCAAGATACAAATTGAGCCTGGACACCTCGCGGTAGCGGGATTGCAAAAATCGACGAAACTTGGCAACGGATTGAGGGCTGTAGTCTGTGACTTGGTAATCACCTTGAAACCCCATTCCCCCCTGAAAATCAGGGAAATGTTGGTGCACCTCGCCCAAAAGGGTAATCCCCTTGATGCGATGACGCGCCTGGCTCGGCATTTCGCAGAGCTTGCCTGCCAAAGCCCTTATGGCAGTCTCACGGGCCCTCGTAATCGAGTTGTCGGTTCTGGCAACGGTCCAAGGGTACAGGGGCTGAGAGTAGTAACTGTCCACCGGCAGTGGGCCTTGACTCGAAAAGGCGAAGTTGTTGGGATCCTTGGCCAACTCGCGCTCAATCGATGCGTCGATGCTGAAGTGAGTCGAAAACAAATACAGTATCAACGGGCGTGGGTTGTCTTGAATCGTTCGCGCAACATTGTCGATTGCCTGCTGCTGCACGGCACCAGGCTTGCCGAATGGGTCGATCAGGTGAAGTAGAGGAACATGCAAGGTGTACCCCAATTGAAGTTCCGCAGTGTCCATCGGTTTTGCCTGGAGAAACCGCAAGGTCGACTCCACCAGGGGGGCGGCTGAACCATTGGGCCCAGCGCAAGGTTTTTGCCAATCTGGCAATTCATCAACCTTCGCGCTGGCAGGAACCATCAGGCAAATGTTGAGGTCCATCATGGGCGCCAGCAACAAGGGTTTGAGCTCCAACGCAGACCAAAGCCACCATCGACTGCTTACCACGATCAACAGGCCCACCAGCCCTACTACAAAAGTCAGTGCTCTCATGGTCAGGACCCCAGGTAGGACTTCATCTTGCGCTGCAAATGCATGGGGAAGCTTTTAACCAACGGTGCGAATACGCGACTGGATCGCATGCGCAACAAAACTCGCAATGCCATCAATTTGAGAGCACTTGACGGCGGCCGACTGTCGCGGCAAGCTTGCTGCAACAGCGTCAACTCATCCTGCAAATCAACCAGGTCCTCTGCACTTTGCAGGTCTGACGGACGAAGCGATTCAAGGTAACCGCCATGATAGTCAAGCTCTTGGTCAGCGATCGGAGTTGGGTCAAGCAAGGGGGCCGCGGCAGATGGGCCAACACCCGTGCAAAAATTAGTCGCGCGGATATCAGTGAAGAAATCAACCCACGCACCGGTTGACTGCTGGTAATTGCACAGCCAAGTCCATTCCCGATGCTGCAACCGCTCAGAAAAAGCGCCAATATCGGACGCAATAATCGGTAGTCCGCTGTCCAAACTGGCGCTCAAGGTATAGCTGTAAGTCTCCGGCCAAACCGCAGGAAACCACACAACATCAGGCTGAAGCCACTGAAGGAGTTGCGGCAAATCCCTGTCATCGTATTGACCGTGTACCGTTAAGGCCGCCTTCGGTTGGGTACGGAGATTCCGATACGCGTACCCCAGCAAATGAAACTCAACAGGCACTTTCAGACGGGCGGCAAGAATCGCGACATCCTCCAGAATGTCCGCCCCCTTGATTTTGCTCAAGGCCCCAAGCACGACCACTTTCAATGGCCGGGTCGAATCAAGCAGGGGTTGTGCCAACCGCGGCAGAGGCGTTGCATGAGTCTCCAGCTTCGAATGAGGGACGACTTGCACATTCGCAGTGGGAACGAACTTCGACATCCGATGCGCCACATCTGCACTAGGGGCAATGACAAACCTGGCCTCACTCAGCAGTTTGGCGTGGCGGGCGCGCCAACTTTCAATATTCTCTCCGCCCGGCGCAGGATTTCGGCGCAGGCACTGCCGGCACTGGTCGAGTCCCTTCTCCCCGCAATACCGGTCAGTGTGGTCGGTCAGTGAGATTTGAGGGCAATAGCTGTAGTAGTCATGCGCGGTGAAATCATGCGTCACGCCAAGCTGGGCAGGCAAATTCGCCATCTCCACAGAGTGCCCCAACAAGTGGTGGTAATGAATATGACTCACTTGAAGACTGCGAAGTGACCGAAGCAGTTCAGGGTGTTGAGCAGGCAAACTGAACTGGACCGCAAACGCTTCATGGACGCCTTCAAGCCGCAACTCCACGCCATTTGGCGCAGGAGACAGGCGCAAAAACGTGGCCTCGCCAGCCAGGTACTCGGCCAATTCCTGCGCATGACGCAAAGTCCCCCCCTCCCTGTCGTGCATGACATTCAAAATGACAGGCAACCGGCTGGATGTGATGCGGGCAATATCAACCGTCAACCGTGCGGCGCTGGCCGGGTCTACCCTGACGAAAGCGTGAACGTCTATTTCGTAGCGAGGGTGCAGCCGGCGCAACGTCTCCAAGGCCTGGAGTTCACGAACACTTTTGGACTCTCCAAAACTGATGCCACCAGCATGTCGCACAAATGTATCCAGCGCATGAAGGTGGATCCACCCAGCCTGCTGCGCCCGAACACAGAAATCATTCTCTTCCCCATAGCCTTTGCCAAAGTTCTCTTCGTCAAAAAAGCCAACTTCCTGCAAGCACTCCCTTTTGATATACATGCAAAAGCCAACCCCTGTTGGTACTTCCAGCACCTGCCCCGCCAGCTGGGTTGCAAAAACACGGTCCAAACTCTCGACGTCGTGGCCAGCAGGCATTTCATTGGATTTGCAAAACCTGGGGTAGCTGAAAATGGTGGCGTTATTGGAAAACGGAGTCACACTGGCCACCCTTGGCGCGGAGAATGCAGCGCGCTGGATCCGGTCCAGCCAGTCATTGGCCACTTCAGCGTCACTGTTCAAGAGGATCACATCATTGGCGTCGCTCAAGGCCATGCCCCGGTTCACAGTCCCAACGAACCCCAAGTTCTCTGCATTTTCCAGCAGTTCAATGCGCGAATCCCGCTTGGCAAAGTCTCTCAACCACTCCGTCACCTCAGTTTCTGGACTGCAATCGTTAATCACAATCAAACGCCAATCAGTCAGATTTTTCGCTGACAAGACTGACTCAAGGCAACACCGGGTGTCCTCAATTCCCCTGTACACCGGCACAATGATGTCAACCGTGCGCAGAGGGTGCGATGGCGTGCGTGCTTTCTCGCGAACCCGCGGCTCCTCGCTTTCCTTGGCCACCCTGCCGAGCAGCTTGTCAATTCGCATTTTTAGGTGAACCAACGGCCGGGAGACGCGAAAGACTGTCGAGGCCTCGATTCCATTCAAATGGGCGATCAGCTCGCTCAGTTGCGCCTGCAACTCGGCATGCGTACCTTGTGAACTGCGCATTTCGCTCACCAACCGCCGCTTCTCCTCACGGGATTCGCCAATTAGATTGTTTAATTGGCCAAGTCGTGTCTGCAAGCGCTCTTGACTGCTTTCCAGCTCCGCCTTCAGGTGGTGCAACTTGGAAAGCTCAGCCTGTTGCAGCGCTGACGACTTGTCATACGCCGACTCCCGCTGACTAATTGCATTGCTCGCCTGAATGTAGTCCGCAGACATGGGCCAGCCCACCCCCATCTCCAAACGCGCGCCCAAGCGCGCGATCTTCGACAAAGAGGTCGAGTCAATCGGCAACTCCACCCACGGATCGTCGCCATACAGCAACAAAAGGGCACCAGCAGTTGTTTCCCAGGGAGGGGAGAGCAATATCTGCTGCTTGGGCGAATTTTCCAGCACGTCAAGTGAATCCTCCTCGACCCGCCATTGCCAGAGCACCTCGCCGTCCGGCAAGGAAATCGACAAATGATGCAATCGAAAGAACCCCGGGCGATCCGCTGGGTCGAGCCGAATCCGGGCATAACCCAGCAAATTGGCTGGTATGTCAAACCCAAGCGTTTGACGAGCCGATCCGATTTGGCCAGCAGAGACCAACTTGCTCTCTTCGAGATAACCATCGCCGCCGCTGGCCAGATATACCTCAGCCGAAAACAAAGCGCTTGACGGCGCTGAGGCCATCGACGAATCCAGGTCTGCGTCCGACGGGTCCTCCATGAGATCACCGGTAGTTGGCACCGGGGTCAGCTCGGAAACAAACTGATAAGACATGGCATCCGGCAAAGCCAGCAGGTGCCGGGAAACCGATGGAGGCAAACTGTCGAACGCCACTTTGAACTCGGACTCAATCAAGGTACGTTGAGTCGTTTCAATAGCGTTGACTGCCCAACCATTCTCGGCAAAAAATCGCCGCAATGAGCGACGTGTAAAGAATCGCAAATGAGTCTGATCCAGCAGGCCCTCAGGCCGATACCGAAAATCGCCCTGCATCAACTCCGCAATCAGGCCGCAATAGCCAGCATTGGGAACCGACGTCAGTAGTCGCCCGCCTGGCTTCAGTAGCGCAAGGCATTGAGAAAGAACCGCCTGCGGTGCTTTCAAGTGCTCGAGCACGTCGGCGCAAACGATACAGTCGTAAGTTTTACCGCCAAGCAAAGGGGCAAGCAAGTCTTGATCGAGGTCGGCGACAAAGACCTGCCGGTACCACGCTCGGGCGGTTTCGGCTTCAGCCGGATTCAATGACACCCCATCGCCAACAAACTCACCGCGCTGGCTCAGAAACTGCCCCAGCGAACCAGCACCCATCCCCAAATCCAGAACGGATTGCCCCGGCTTGATCAACGACGCAATGATCGACAGCGAGTCATTGCGATCATTCTTGACAACACGCTCATATTGATGGAGTGAACCGTCTGTATTTGGCATTCAAAGTGCCCTGGTGCTTTCACCTCAAGGCATCGTAAGTTATTGAACTATTAAAATTACCTGGTCTGAATCGCGTACTCGTCAAGACTTAAACCAACCGGTCAGTCAACATACGCGATACAAGAACCAATCCCTAATTGGTCTTCGCGTGATAGGCCTCGTTGCCAATTTCATTTCGCGAAACGACCAGTGGCCTCCCCGGCCAAAGCCCTCATTGTCGCCTTTCTTAACACGCCTCCTTCTGTTCGCCCACGCTGACAACCCTTGATTTACCCGCAAACTGGCCAATTCACCACATCGTTACGCTGCCAGGACGTCATTTCAACGCAAGCCCGACATGGGGTCAGCCCACAAGCAATGGTCAAGCCAACGCACATTTGCCATTACCATCACAGCTTTTGTATCCGCCCGTCCAGAAGCCCCACATGAACACAGCCTCAGACACTCTGCCCTTGCAGATCCGCCCTGAAGGCGGCTTGGCCCAGCTGGGCGAACGACTCGTCGCCTCTGGCAAGTTGTCAGCCCGCGATCTGGATCGGGCCGTCTCCGCCCTGCAGGAAACAGGTGGTGTATTAAGCGCAGTGCTCATCAATTTGGGCTTGGTCTCAGAGGTGGATGTCGCGCAGGCGCAGGCAAGCCTGCTGGGCATTCCTTATGTGCCAGCAAACGATCTTCTTGCCACGGCAATCGAAGTCAACGGCTTGCAACCCGACTTCTTGAGAGCGCACCTTGTATTCCCTTTGCGGGCCGACGGGGCCAGCCTGACCGTTGCCATGGCGTCGCCCGACGACGCATTTATCCTCAAAGCGCTCGAATTGGCAACCGGATTGACAGTTCACCCGTGTGTCGCAGTTGCTGCCGACATTGAAACAGCCCTGGCGGCCAATGACGATGCGGACCTCAGCGACGAAACCACTGACTCCGACAGTGATGCGGGTGACTTTGTTGAACACCTTAAAGACTTGGCAAGCGAAGCCCCTGTCATCCGCCTTGTCAACCAAATCATTGGCAAAGTTATTGACCTGCGCGCCTCAGACATTCACCTCGAACCATTTGATGATGGTCTGCACGTGCGTTACCGCGTTGACGGAGTCATCGCCACCGCTGAAGTTGTCTCCCCTCAACTTAGTGCGGCAGTGAACTCTCGCGTCAAACTGATGGCACACCTTGACATTGCAGAACGACGACTGCCTCAAGATGGGCGCATCAAGACCCGCGTCAAAGGGCGGGAGCTTGACCTTCGCGTGTCCACCATACCCACAGTGCACGGGGAAAGCGTCGTCATGCGCGTGCTGGACCGAACCAGCGTGCGCTACAGCCTGGAGGCCATGGGGTTCTCTCCTAGCAATGAAGCTCAATTCAACCAACTTCTGGCACGCCCTCACGGTATTTTGCTCATTACTGGCCCGACCGGCTCAGGAAAAACGACCACCCTTTACACAGCGCTATCGAAGCTGGACGCGGACGCCCACAAGATCATCACCGTTGAAGAGCCAGTGGAGTACCAGCTAGAGGGCATCAATCAAATTCAGGTTCACCAGCAAATCGGACTGACCTTCGCGACGGCACTGCGCTCCATCCTGCGCCAAGACCCCGACATCATCATGATTGGCGAGATGAGAGACGGAGAAACGGCTCAAATCGCCGTTCAGTCGGCGCTCACCGGTCATTTGGTGCTATCAACTTTGCACACCAACACCGCAGCTGGCGCTATTGTTCGCCTGCAAGACATGGGCATTGAGCGCTACCTCATCACCTCGTCAGTGAACGCAGTACTGTCCCAGCGACTCGTCCGCAAGCTTTGCAGTCATTGCAAGCAAGCTTACGAACCTGAATCCTCCCTGCGTGCCCGCAGTGGACTTCAGCGCATGGGTCTCACCCCAACGCACCTCTTCAAGGCCACCGGATGCGAACATTGCCGCCAAACCGGCTACTCGGGGCGAAGTGGCATCCACGAACTGCTCGTTCTTGATGACAACCTGCGCCGAGCCATTCTTGATGGCCTTGACGCATCCTCCCTGCACACCAAGGCCACCGCGGCAGGCATGCTCACACTCTATGAAGACGGTTTGCTGAAAGTCGCCAACGGCCTGACCAGCCTCGATGAATTGATGCGTGTCACCGAGGACAGCACCGATGCCTGACTTTTTGTGGAAAGCAGCGCAAGCGGACGGAAAAATCGCGGAAGGGCGCATTTCCGCAGCCAGCCAAGCGCAAGCCATGCAACAACTGCGTGGCAAAAAGCTAACTCCCCTGCAAATTTCCGCAGCGCACCCCGACGACCGCGCAACATCGGCAGACCCTGGGCCCGTTCCGGCTGCGCAAGCACCGTCAACTCCGAACAAACGTCGCTGGTTCTCATCGGACGGTGTTACCCAAGCTGACGTCCTGATCATGACCAGTGAGCTGTCCATCATGCTCAAAGCAGGCTTGGCACTGGACAACTCACTGCGAGTTCTGATTGGAATGAGCGCCAAGCCTGCCATGGTCGCTCTGACGCAGCAAATCCTGAGTGACGTCAAAAGCGGCCTCGCCTTGAGCAAGGCGCTCGCAAGACACCCCGCGCAGTTTGGCGACTTCTATATCAACATGATCCGCTCCGGCGAAGCATCAGGCCAACTCAGCGCGGTGTTGGAACGCTTGTTCGAGCACATGGACCGACTGCGCGCCCTGCGAGAAAGCGTCATCTCCGCCATGATTTACCCCGCGATTCTGCTGGGCGTCGCCGTACTCTCCGTCATCGCCATGCTCGGCTTTGTTGTGCCGCAGTTTGAATCGCTGTTCAAAGACATGGGCGATGCACTCCCCACTCCCACACGAATCATCATGAACATCGGACAGGCGTTCACTGAATACGGCCTGCTGATGGGCCTCGGCACCATTGTGATCGTCATCTTGCTGCGCCTATGGCTCAAATCCCCTTCCGGACGCCTGTGGTGGCAGGCCCGCGCGTTGCGTTTACCGTTGATTGGCACGCTGATGCTGAAATACGACTTGACCCTCTTTTCCCGCTCGCTGGGCACCTTGCTTGGTAATGGCGTTGCCTTGCTGTCGGCGCTGCATATCGCCACACTCACCGTCGGCAACCTCAACCTGAGAAAGTCACTAGAAGGCGTGATTCCCAAAGTAAAAAGCGGCGGGAGAATGGTGGACGCCTTACAGGCCAGCGGAATCTTTGAACCTTTGGCCATCAATCTGATCAAAGTAGGCGAAGAAACGGGCCGTGTTGGCCCCATGTTGCTGGAGTTGGCTCGCATTTTCAACCGGGATGTGGAGACAGGCATCAAGCGTAGCTTGACGTTGATTGAGCCAATTCTCATCCTGGTGTTGGGAATGCTGGTGGCAGCCATCATTGTCTCCATCATGCTGGGCATCCTCTCTGTCAATGACCTCGCCGTATAATCATTTTCCCTTCTGTCTGCGTCTCAAATGTCACTCAATTCGACCCCTCGTTCACCTCTGCGGCGGCTCAGCAAGGGCTTTACCCTGATTGAACTGCTGGTAGTTCTAGTCATCCTGACCCTGCTTGCCGGCCTGGTCGGCCCACGCGTCATGAACTTGCTCGGTGGCGCCAAATCCAAAACAGCCAGCCTGCAGATTTCCGACCTCGAAAAGTCTCTTGAAATCTTCAAACTGGATGTCGGGCGCTACCCCTCTACCAAAGAAGGATTGGACGCCTTGGCCAACAAGCCGGCCTCCGTCAATGGCTGGAATGGCCCCTATATCAAAGGTGGCGTACCCGATGATCCATGGGGAAAGCCCTATGTTTTTGTCAGCCCCACGCCCGCAGGCGGTATTGATATAGCGACTTTAGGCGCCGATGGCGTCGTTGGCGGCGATGGTGAAAACGCCGACATCCACAACAAGCCCTGACAATCGGGCCAATCAACGCCACCCGCTCATCAGCCGCGCCCTTCACGGGTTCACACTGATCGAGCTGCTGGTGGTTTTGGCCATTGGCTCGCTGCTGGTTAGCCTCGTGCCATCAGCTTTTGGCCGCCTGCAAGAGGTCAGCCAATATCGCGACACCGTGCGCTCCATGCTGGTCGATCTGCGACAGGCCAGGCAACAGGCCGTGTCCCGCGGCCAGGCAACGACCTTCCAGATTGACCTCGAAAAAAGGCAGTTTGGGGTCGAGGGAACAACACAAAAACCACTCCCGGACTCGCTTGAAATCCAGGCAACAGTCGGCAAGATGGATCAGTTTGAGTCTCCCCACCTGCCCACCATTACCTTCACCCCCGACGGCGGATCAAGCGGCGGCACGATTGAGCTCGTCAGAAAATCAGGCGCGGGGGTTCGACTTCGCGTGGACTGGCTGCTTGGGCAAGTCACTCAGGAGCCTCGCACCCCATGAAACAGCGTGGTTTTTCGTTACTTGAGTTACTGGTCGCTTTCGCCATCATGGCCATGTCTTTGGGTCTAATCTACCGGGCCGCCGGTGGTAGCGCCCGGCATGTCGCCGACGCCACCCAGGCGCAACAAGCCGCTTGGTTGGCGGAGTCCATTCTGGCCAGCCGGAGTGATGTCAGAGTCGATGGATGGAATGAAAGCGGCGAATCAGGTGGAATCAATTGGCAAGTGCGTAGCACTCCCCACATCAATGGCACGTCTGGGCCGCAGGTAGTCCCTTTGCACAACATTCGACTCACACTGACTTGGACGGCCGGCTCCCGCCCCGGCCAACTCGAACTAACCACGCTGCGCCCCGAGCGAAAACCCGCGCCGGGTGAGGCCGCTCCTTGAGAAGACGAAACACGCAGCACGGCTTTACCCTGCTGGAGCTACTTGTCGTCATGACGCTACTGTCGGTCGTCATGGTTGGCCTCGTCTCGGCCCTTCGAACCATGGCGCAAACTGAAACCAAAATTGACCAGCGTCTTGAACGCCTGGACGAAATCCGCATTGCCCGGTTCTTTTTACAACAAACCCTGGCCCGGGTCTCCTCACTACCCTTGGTTGCCGCAGACAGCTCTGGCAAAAAACCCATACCTTTCACCGCGACACCAGACAGTCTTGTTTGGGTGGGCATCATGCCAGCCAGACCGAATGTCGGTGGCCGATATTTCTTCCATCTTGCCATCGAGGACACGCCGGGCGCGCGCGAACTTGTGCTCAGATTCACGCCTTGGCAAGCCGACGCACCCCCGATTGACTGGGGCCAGACCGAAGCTCGCATTCTCGTCAAGGGCGTTACCAACATTGGCATACAAGCCGAGGGCGCACGCCCCGACTCCCGCAGCGGTGCATTGGACTGGCCCAAAGGCTGGTCGACCGGCTGGCCCATCACGGACACCCTGCCTGAGCGGGTTCGATTGCGCCTGACCGATGCACAAGGCGCCTGGCCAGATTGGACCATCGCCCTTTTGCCACTCCCTTCGGGTGACAACTCATTTAGTACTGTTGTTGTTGGAGGCTCGGTCAAGTGAGTCTGAGACGACGTCACACACAAGGAGTCGCACTCATTGCCGTGTTGTGGATGGTCGCCGCCTTGGGGCTCATCATCAGCGGCATCGTGCACTCGGTTCGCAATGAGCTTCGTACCGCCGGCTTGCAGCGCCAAACGCTCGTCGCAGGTGCGCAGGCCGATGCAGCCATCCTGCTGGCACTTCAACACCTTGGCGCCCAATCAATCCCGCCGGGGGCTGCGCTTCAACACCTCCCGGTTCAGTTTGAAGACCAAACACTGAGCGTCTCGGTTCAGCCGCTCAACGGGCTCATCGACATCAACAACGCATCCCCCCTGTTGCTGGCCGACCTCTACCAATATGCAGGCGGCTTGACTCCTGAGGCCGCTCAAGCACTGGCGTTGGCCACCGAAACGACCCGAAAACTAAAACCTGAGGGCGGCGCACCACAAGGCTTTGACGCCATTGAAGACCTGTTCCGGGTGCCTGCCATGACTTATAACGTCTATGCTAAACTGAAAAATCTCATCACCGCCGTTGTCAAAGAGGGCAGCGGGCGCGTTAACCCCATGGCTTCACCATTGGGGGTGCTTCAGGTTCTAACTGGTGGAAATGCTTCCCGGGCAGTCGCATTGGCAGCCAGACGGGAGCAAGACCCCACTACCATGGACACCTCGTTTCTGAAACCCGATCAAATTCAAATGGAAGCATCGCGTAGTCTGCGGCTTGAAGTGCCGGTTCCCATGCCTGACGGCAGTGTCTCCCTCAAATCCTGGGACATTTATTGGGGCAAAGATCCTCGCTCTGGACTGCCTTGGCGAATGCTGAATGCTCAGCAGACCATGCAGCCCGCGTCACAAGTCACTAATTAGAGGCGCCGCCAAGATGCCTATTGAAAAAAGCCAAGCGCAGCTCTTTGGTCTGGACCTGGGCGCACTTTGGCGCGACCTCGTCACGGCTTGGGCGGGCATGCTGGAATGGCCCGTTTTGTCATGGCTTTGGCCCACGCAGGATGTGCGCGTATGGCTGCCTGCGGGCGAATCCATGCTCTCGCGCAGCATGAACACTGCTTTGCAAGCTGACGCCAAAAAAACGCTGGCCGCCAAATTTGAAGCCATCCTGATCCCGGAAAATCTCTTGCTGCGCCGCACGCTCGAATTTCCCAAATTACAACCTGCTGAATTGGCTGCGGCGCTCTCCCTGGAGACACAGGCGCTCAGCCCTTTTCCGCCTGACGACCTCATCTGGACGCACGAAGCCAAAACTCTTTCCAACGGTGCGCAAGAAGTCGTGCTCACACTGACCTCCCGCAAACTGATTCAGCAACATTGGGACACGGCGCACCCTCTGCGCCAACCTCAGAACTGTGAAGTCTGGATTCCCCGCGCCACCGGCCAGGGTTTCCTTTTGTTGCCCGGCTACGCAGAGGCCCGTCGCCAACGCCAGGGCAAGGCTCGGCGCGGCATCAATGGGGTGCTGGCCTTGCTCGCCCTTGCCCTTATGGCCGCCCTCGCTGCAACACCCAGCGCGCAGCTTTACCTGCGTGCCCGCGAGGCAATCCAATCCATGGCGGAGCTTCAAAAGAAGGCCACACCCGTCATGGAACAACGCGAAGCCTTGATTCGCGCCACCGACCAACTAAAAAACCTGACCGAACTCGCCGGCAAGACATTGCCAACGCTTGAGGTGCTCAACCTCATCACCGTTGCCCTCCCGGACGACACCTCCCTGCTCAACCTCAAAATTCAAGGCCTTCAGGTCCATATGTCCGGGCAAACCAGCAACACATCCAGCCTCATGAAGCAACTGGGCAGCACCGCAGGCCTGCGAGACGTCAAAGCACCTACGCCCGCGACGAAGCCATTGGGCGCCACCCGCGAGTCGTTCACCATTGAACTCACCATCGACCCAGCGCAAGCCAAGGTGACCCCATGACGCGCACCGGCATCAACCGCATCGCTGTGCTGCAGGCGCTAACCGTCTTGGCGCTGATATTGCCTATCGCGGCAGGTGGCGCCTACATCTGGGTTCGCCATCACGAGGTCCAAAAATCCCTGACGGACCTGGAACCCCGCTACGCACGGTTGCTGGGCTTGGTCGATCAACAAGCGACCCTCAAAGGCCTGGGCGACCAAGCCTCGGAGCAACTCGTTCGGCTGGCCTACCCCGCCTCACAAGACGAAACTCAAACCGGCAACGACGCCCAGCAACGCATCCGCACCCTGTTTGCAGACAGCCGTCTCGACATCGTGAGCATTCAGGTACTCCCCCCGCCCAAAGACGACAGTCCCTTTGACCGAATTCAAATCAATCTGCGGGTTGAGGGGGAGCTGGTTGGCATTCAAACAGCGCTGTCCATTCTCGCCACGCAGACACCGCGTGTGCTGGTCGACAGCGTGACGCTGCAAACCATTGGCGCCGTCAAACCCGCCAGCATCCAGCGCCTCGGCGGCGAATTCAACTTCACCGTATTGCGGGTGCGTTCATGACCCTGAACCCCACTCGCCTCCTGATGTTGCTCGCTATCCTCCTTGCGGGCGGTCTCGCTTGGCTATGGGTGGACGAACAAGGGCAGCCCAAAAATATTCACTGGGTCGCACCGGCGGCCATTGCACCAGACCTCAGCACGTCTGCCAGCACCCAAGCCAGCGCCAATCCAGGTGACTCTTCTTTATTGGTCTCCATTCTGGAGCGCCCCCTCTTTGCGCCAGATCGTCGCCCACCACCACCACCGGCCCCACCGCCACCGCCTGATCCCTTTGCAGACATTCAACTCCTC